>JAPFCO010000327.1 GCA_026169505.1 Pseudogracilibacillus sp. | reverse complement strand
ATTCGCTCATGTTTTAAAGGTAATAATGAAACGTTGAGCGTGCCATCTTCTTTTACTTCGATGACTCTACCTGTAACATATTGACCAAATCGTGGCTCGACATCACGTTCCGTATGATGGATGAATCCTCGTTCGGTATTATCTGTAATCATGACGGAACCTTCACGATCAACTCGAATGATATGTCCTTTTACTTCATTATTTAATTCTAAATCAGGCGAAAAACTATACACTTCTTCCAATTCTGTTTCTGACGCTGGTTTAGCGAGTAAACGGTTCTTTCGATCCACTTTTAATGTGACATATAATTTATCGCCTACTTCTGGCCAAACTTCTGTTAGTATAGGCAATTCATCAAAAGATACTAAAACATCTGTTGTTGTGCCAATATCGACAAAAGCACCTAAATTTGGTAAAATTTCAACAACTTCAGCCCAACCAAAGCCACCGATAACCATCTTAGGTAATGTAGTAGATGCAATAGTACGTCCACTTTTTTCTAAGTAAATAAACACTTCAACATCTTCACCAACAGCTAATTCTTTATCAGTAAGCACATAAGGAAGTAAGATTTCTTTCGATTCTTTTTCTAAAATAAATCCTTTTTCACCTTGTTCTTTAATATGTAATGTATGAATTTCTCCGACCATATGATAACCTTCTTTCTTTTATAATGGAAAAGGGATACCCTAGTATAAGAGTACCCCTTCATAGTTAAAGTAACACATAAGCTTGTTCATTTATTTTCCCCTGATCATCATCAGGTGGGAAATTTCTAAATTCAATTTCAATCTGTATTCTTATCTTTAGTATAAGGCTAGAAATTTCACTTTACCGCGGTCCATGTTCCACTGGTGTCTTCTAACTTAACAACATAAGCCCTACCTACTCTTATGTCCTTGCGACCCTTTAGTCGCGCCAGTGTGAATAAGCATCTTTAAAAACAGTTTGCAGAATGCCAGTTCACTTACATGTTACCTTAAATCTTAACTTGTCTAGTATCTCACATATAGATTGTTTTGTCAAACTCTAATCTAATTTATAAAAAAGTCGGATTTGTATGTTCTGTTTTTATTTTTCCGTAAAAGTACGTTACTAAAAACCCAAGCACAATAGATAGTGTTGCTAAGAGGCCGCCTTCAAGCCCGAAGGCACCACCAGTTATGAGTTCATTTCCTTCTAGTAGTTTAATGTTATAAAGTCCATTTGGTGCAAGCCCACTAACAGCAAATCCAAATACATTTCCTTGAAAGTAATTCCATGTAATATGATATCCAATTGGTAACCATAAGCTTTTTGTTGTATCAAACATATATGCAAATAGAAGACCTACTAAAGCGATATTTATAAGTCCAAGTATAGTTACATTTGGATTTGACCCATGAACGATACTGAAAAGGACTGCTGATACAACATAAATGACCCATTTCTTATTATAGCGACTTGCCATCGTACTCATAATATAGCCTCGAAAGAATATTTCTTCTAATAGGCCAACTAATATAAATAAGAGTAGAAATAACAAAGTGAAAATGGAGAAATCAGGTTCCAGTAAGCCATTTAATAAAGTGATGTTTCCTGTAGTATATAAAACACAAAACATGAACGTAATGGAGATGGCCCCTAAGAACAGTCCAAAGACCAAGTCCTTTCCATTCCAGCCGAGTCCAATCCGAGCAAATGTATGTCGATTAATGAATCGCCATACGAGTAAAGTTGCAATGAGTCCACCTAATGTACCAATCCCATTCGTTAATAGAAACACCCACTCATTGGCACCGTCAATTTCTACAGAGATTCCACCATCTTCAACAATTACTTCTGATAAAAATAATATTATCGACCCCGGAATGGTAAATATAACTTGAGCTGCGAACATGAGGATAAAAGCTAGTAAGATTAGCCAACCAGAACGCACTTGATCTGTTTTATTTTTAAACATTCTTTCACCCCATCTTTATGGTAATTCAAAGTGTCCTTCATAAATGTCGTTTGCTACTTCTTTAGAAACACGTTTGTATGTATAAGTACAAAATTATCCTATGACTTCATTAAATTACTCTCTCTCATGAAAGTAAGTCCTATTATATCGAACATAAGAATAAAAAAACAATAGGTTAATAGTCTTTCTTTTTGAAAAGAAAGGTAGAAATTAGCATTGATAAATATAAAAGAATACTAGCACAAACGATGAAGAGTACGTGAGCTGGACTTGGAAAATACTTCTCCACAAGCAACGAAAAACCATGATCAATGTCATTAAAAATAATCGTATTTGTAAATGAGAGCACTTTATCTAATTCACCCATCATTACCATTGTCGAGAGTCCGACTAGGAAGAGAATAGAGAACATCGCATTTATTATCGAATGAAAATAATACACCACAGGTGTGAAAATAGCAATCATTAAAAAGGCCATTCCTATTAAGGTGATACTATCTTGCCAACTATACATATAAAAATGCGTTGCAAAGGTAAAATGAGTCATTATCATGATGATAAGCTGAATAAGCAATGTTCCAATTATAATGACGATGCTATAAAGATAACGACTTTTTACTATATCTGCTTTTATAATCGGCATACTAAGAAAGTAACGGTTAGCATCTGCTTTATCATCGTAGGAAAAGGCAGAGAATATAATCGTAAAACAAGTTAATAAATAAATGATTGTGGGGGGCAAAGTAATAAGATACGTCATTAAAAGGAATATAATTGTCCCTACATAAATGCCCCAATGATTCGCTTGGATGTCTTTCTTTATTAGTATGAACATGATGTTACTCCCTTCTTACAGTATATCTTTCTTGCTAAATAAAAAATAAGAAACACGATACGATCCGTACATGAGCGTAATTAAAAATAAAAGACTCACCACAATTGGTTGGAAATCAAGAATAGTGAAAGCCAGATTAAGAAATGGCGTGAACCAATCAAATGGATCGACAAATAAAAAAGCGAAACAGAGTGAACTGAATATAATTAATAAATAATGAGCTGCAATACTAATCCAAAGCCGCTTAAACAAGTAATATACAGGTGTTGAGATTGCAATATAGATTGTTAGCGCACATAGAGCAAAATACACATTAATGAAGTGGAACATTTGATGCTCTAATGAATAATCAACAATAAATGAAAAGGTTAGCACAACAAGCCCAATTGTATATAGAGATATGTACCGACACATAATGATGCAGCGCTTTTTAATCGGTAGACTAACGATCGTTCGCATCACGTTTGAACTATGATCGAAATAAAAGAGTAGCGCATATAACATCATCAATACAAAACTGAAGAAATAAATATTATCGGATGAAAAAAATGAAACAGCTGCGAAAACAAACATAGCTAATTTAAAAAGCATAGCAAAAACAATAAAAAAGGAAATATTAGAATAATCACGCTTTATGAGTTGCCACATTCAGTTTCTCTCCTTTAATGAGAAAGTACATCATATCGTCTAACGTTGCCTTTTCCACGATGACATCTTCTGAAAATGGTGCAAAAATATTAGGTTCACCACTAAATAATGCTTGAAAACCAGTGTTAGTCTCTTCGATATGAATAAATAGTGAACGGATATCAGCATCAAGTAACCCACTTTTTCCCTTAATAACATGATAGTCCTCTTTGATCTCTTCCATTGATTGCTGTAAGACGATTTCTCCATTGTTCATCATCACAATGTAGTCAGCAATTTTATCTAAATCTGTCGTAATATGTGTTGATAGAAAGATCGTTTGTCCTTCTCTCACCATAATCTCCCGTAATATTTGCAATAATTCTTTCCGAAAAATTGGATCAAGTCCAGCTGTCGGTTCATCCATTACTAAGAAGTCAGGTTCATGTGCTAAAGCGAAAAGAAGCGAACATTTCATTTTCATTCCTTTAGAAAATGTTTTTAATTTCTTTTTATATGGAAGTTCGAAACGTTGCAATAATTCATGAAAGAGTTTTTCATTCCAATTTTTATAAACAGGTGCGATAAAGTTCTTCATCCGTTTAATAGTAAAATCTTCATACATAAATAAATCATCATATACAAAGCCAATTCGTTGTTTTACGTCACTGTTTGTATGAGGTAGTCCAAAAAGGGTAATATCACCGTCGTCTAGCTGCAACAAATCCATCATCAATTTAATGGTACTCGTTTTTCCACTCCCGTTTGGACCGATAAATCCGGTAATATATCCTTTAGGAATTGAGAAGTTCATATTATTTATTGAAAATCCTTTCCATTTTTTGGAGACCTGTTTAAACACTGCTACATTCATTTCATATGTCCTCCTCGTAATACACATTGAATAATTCAATCATTTCTTGTTTAGTTAGTCCAATTTGTTTACCCGTTTGGACGATTTTTTCAATATTGTTTTCTAATTCCCGTAATTGCCATTCCTTTAAAATATGTTTCTGTTGTCCGGCGACAAAAGTCCCTTTTCCAACAGTAGAAAATACATACCCATCTCGCTCCAGTTCTTCATATGCTCTTTTCGTTGTAATGACACTTACTTGTATATCT
>JAPFCO010000152.1 GCA_026169505.1 Pseudogracilibacillus sp. | reverse complement strand
GCATAATATGCCTCCATTAAAACGATACTGTCGGCGCATCTTGCGCTTCTTCTGGAGCTTTTAATAATTCTTCTTTTTTAAAGTTAAACATATTTGCAATAATCATTGATGGAAATGATTCCACTTTAATATTGTAGTCTGCAGCCGTTTTATTATAAAGTTGACGAGAATAAGCTACTTTGTTTTCAGTTGATGTTAATTCATTTTGTAATTCAATAAAGTTCTGGTTAGCTTTTAAGTCTGGATAGGATTCTGATAAAGCAAAGATTGACTTTAATGCACCTTGTAGCTCTCCGTCTGCATCGATTCTATCTTGTGCTGAACCACTAACCAACTTATTTCTTGCCTCAATCACTTTTTCAAGTGTCTCTTGCTCGTGTTTCGCATACCCTTTTACTGTGTTTACCAAATTCGGTATTAAGTCATGACGACGTGTTAAATGCACGTCAATTTGTGCCCATGCTTCTTGAACCCAGTTTCTTAAACGCACAAATGAGTTATACGTTAAAATCATGAATAACACGATAATAGCAATAACCGCAATAATAATAATCGTTGTCATCTTTTTTACCTACCTCTCCATAGCGTTCATTTTCATAAGATTTTCTACCTCTATTATAACATATTCAAGCATGTCCTACTCTGCAATTTTCTTGGAAAATGAATCTTCACTATTTATATGTACATGCTCTATACAATATGCTATTGAGCAAACAAATAACCCGCTGACTCCCAGCGGGTTATGGTTACAACGTATTATGGGGCTCGTCCGCCAGTAATTAAACGAATGATTAGAACTACTAAGGCTACAACGAGGAGGATGTGAACTAAACCGCCTCCAATTTGAAATGAAAACCCAAGGATCCATAAGATTACTAACAAAACTATAATCGACCAGAGCATTTTAGCACGGCCTCCCTTCCGTAAATCCTTTTATTTTTTTCAAATAATCCGTAAACTATACTTCATAAAACTTTGTGAAACCTACTTGTTTGGATTATTTTCAAAAATATACCATCGAGAAATAGCCCTGTCAAACCAGGTTTTTACACATTAGAGTCCTGTCATATTCTCGTCACATATTTCATCTATAAATCCCTATAGAAAACACTTACAAATACTATCATTGAGCAATTCCATAAAAGTGGCAGATAGAATAATTAACATATATTACAGCTCTATTATATTCATGTGACGCATGGAAATGCAGTCTTAACCGTACGTTTTCTCGAATATAATAGAGCTGTTTAATTGAGTATAAAGATAACATACTATGAACATGCAAAAGCATTACCTTGTATGTAAGGTAATGCTTTTGCACACACCATTAAAATTCATGCTCTGCAAGTACAGTGGCAATAACATCTTGAATCTGAGTCATTGATCCACGAATATAGTTATTCATCATAAGTGAAAAGATTAATTCTTCCCCATCAGCTGAAGTCACATAACCTGAAAGTGTAGATACCCCCGTTAGTGATCCAGTTTTCCCTTTAACATTTCCTTTTGTTGATTCATCTACCATTCTGTTTCGTAACGTCCCACCAACAAGCCTTTCGTTTATGCCAGCAACCGGAAGAGATTCTTCAAAATATGGATACCAGTCTGCATCTTGAATCGTAAATAGGATATTTGATAATTCTGCAACTGGTATAAATGTATTATCAGATATACCCGAACCGTCACGTAATTGAATACTATCTGTATTTGCACCATAATCATCTAGGACAGAGGAGACAACTTCTAAGCCTTTAACTAAACTACCTTCATCATGCATAACTTTACCCATTTCTTTCACTAGCAAGTCAGCATGTCCATTATTACTAAGCTTCATAAATGGAATCATTATCTCATGCAAAGGCATTGATTCCTTGGAAGTAAGTATCGCTGCATCTTCAGGTGTTTCACCTGTTTTTACTTTCCCATTTCCGATCAATTTAATTCCTTCTTCTTCAAGCGCTTGTTTAAATACACTTATTGCATACTCCGTTGGATTAAAGACAGTGCGCCATTCACGCATGTTTGAGCTATTACTTGGAATATTTCCTTCAATAACAATTGTTTCAGATCCATGATCACGCTCAATTGTTACTGTCCGCTTTTCACCACTGGCAACTGTTTTTGTTTTATTTACGATCTTCACAACATCGTTTTCTGGATATACCGTTACCTTTGCCTCGTCCCCATTAGAGGTACCTGGCTCAACTTCAATAATAACTGTTCCTACATCATAATCTTCATTCGGAGAAACATTTAATGCTGAAACAGGTGCTCCATAATAATATTGCTCATCTGTCCACGTGAGATCTCTTGATAAATACATGTCATCATATCTAGTAGCGTCTCCAATAAGATCTCCCTTAATATTTTTTACACCTTGTGCTTTTAAATCTTTAGCAAATTGGACAAAGTCATCCTTCAATAAAGTCGGATCCCCTTTTCCTTTTAGATATAAATTCCCTTGAAGCACTTTACCCCGTTGTTTACCATCAGTAAGTACTTCTGTTGTATAGGTGTAGTCCGGTCCCAAAATTTCTAATGCAGCAGCGCCTGTTAGTAACTTCATATTTGAAGCTGGCCGTAAATGAATATCACTAAACTGCTCATATATTTGCTCTCCACTTGTTGCATTTCGAATACTAACACCTGTTACTGAGCCATCTAAACGCTCATCAGTTAATATTAAATCTAGTTTTTCTTCTAGTGTTGCATCTTCGCTTAATTCTTCAAGACCAATTTCTTCAACAAGTTCATTTAACTCTATTTCTAATAATTCAAGTTCTTCTTTCTGAACATCTTCAATGATTTCATTC
>JAPFCO010000453.1 GCA_026169505.1 Pseudogracilibacillus sp. | reverse complement strand
TTTCGTTCAATTAAACGGTGTGTCATTGATTCAGGAGCTAATCCATTTTCAATATTTATATGGATTGGGTTTGCTAAATATTTTTTTAAGAAATGGTGTAATTGTCGTGGAAAAGTAGCCGAGAACACGAGCATTTGCACGTCTTTTTTACTTCGTACAAGCAATTCATCGATCGTTTCGATAAAATGTAAATCTAACATTAAATCAGCTTCATCGATAACAAAAGAATGTGCCGTATATATCGAGAGAACACCTTCATTGATCATGTCTAAAATTCTGCCAGGAGTTCCAACAACAATATGCGGTGAATTGGCTAATTGTTTTTTCATTCGTTGACGATCAAGTCCACCAACAACGAGCCGCGATTTCCAACTATCTTCTTTCCCTGCTAATGTCGTAATGGTTCTTATTTCCTCTAACAATTGCATTGCAAGCTCACGTGTCGGAGCTGTGATTACCATTTGTACTTCATTTTTGGTTTCATCGATTTGATGCAGTAAAGGTAATAAATAAGCATGTGTTTTTCCTGATCCTGTTTGTGATTCACCGATAATACTTTTACCATTTAAAATTTGTGGTATCGCTTGCTGTTGAATTGCTGTAGGCGCCTTAAAATAAAGCTTTTCTACGACAGATAATAATGTATCATTCAGTCCCAATTGCTTGAAATTTAAATCTCCCATTTCATTCCTCCTCCACTATACATAACGAAATGGATTTGTATCAATTTTCGATTCAATACATTCTATTTCTGTGCATAGCTTATTTAGATAGTCTTTTGTTGCATTTTTCATAATTTCTTCGATATGGTGACCTGGATCAATAACAGCTAATCCCATTTCATACGCATCTTGTGCCTGATGAAATGTCATGTCACCAGTTATAAATACATCTACACCTTTATTTTTTGCTTGCTGAATATACTTTTCTCCACTTCCACCTAGAATTCCGACTTTACGTATAATCGCATCATCATTGCCTGTTACACGAACAGCATCTAAATCAAATATATCTTTTACCTGAATACATAGATCAGCCAATGTTATTTGTTTTTCTAGTTGTCCAACTATTCCTAATCCATATGTTGATCCTTTTTGGGCTAATGGATAAAGATCGTACGCTATTTCCTCGTATGGATGATGTTTTCTCATTGTATCTAACGCTGTTTGAAGGTCACTTTCCATTACAATTGTTTCAATTTTAACTTCGTCAACAAAAGTTAGCTGATGTTCCTCACCTATAAAAGGATTAGTACCTTCTTGTGGTAAAAATGTACCTGTTCCTTCCGTGTTAAATGAACAGTGACTATAATTACCAATATGCCCTACTCCGTTATCTCCTAACGCTTTACGAACTTTATCTGCATCGTCTTGTGGAACATAGACGATTAATTTATATAATTGCTCCTCATATGTTTCAATTAGATGCTCTTTTTCCGTTATACCTAAGGCATCACTTAATAGATCGTTGACTCCGCCTTTTGCAATATCTAGATTTGTATGTGCCGCATAAACGGTAATTTGATTAGCGATTAGCTTTTGGATTACTTTTCCTTTAAATGACTCGTAATCAATCTTCTTTAGCGAATTAAACAATAAAGGATGATGAGCAATGATAAGGTTAGCCCCCACCTCTATCGCCTCATCAACGACAGATTCTACCACATCTAACGTAATCATTACTTTTTGTGTCTTATCTTTCGCTGATCCAATTTGAAGCCCTACATTATCCCAATCATAGGCTAGATGTAATGGAGCCCACTGCTCCATTAATTTAAAAACATCTCCATGATGTATCTTCTTCAAGATAATACCTCCTTTATCCAGGTTAAACGGTTTTCTAATCGAATAAGTTTATCATTATCAGGTACTTTTGCTTTTTTCATTTGTTGAATAATCCGGTGTAATTTATCACGTTCTGCTTGCCATTTTTTAAGGAATATAGCTGACTTTTGTTCCATTAAGATTGGACCAAAAAGCCATTGTTTTTGTACGACATCTGTCGTAATATCTTGATCAGTTGGTTGTTTTTTATCACTTATGATGATTTCATAAATCTGCCCATTTTCTTCTATTATTAGTTCATCGATAATCTCATAATGATACAATGCCATAAAGCGTCTAATGACATATGCATGATTATTCGGTTGAGCAATGATTCGATCGACTGTTGCGAGTTTCTCTATACCTGCTGTCAAAATAGTAGTAATAAGCGAACCACCCATTCCAGCAATGACCACTGTATCAATTTTATCATGTTTTGTGAGAATTTCTAAACCATTCCCCATTCTAACTTCAATTCGATCTGTTAATCTATAATGTGAAACGGTTTCTTTTGCTCGATTCCAAGGCCCTTCATTTACTTCCCCTGCAATTGCTTGAACATTTGGATGTTGTAAGCAAATATAACAAGGTAAATATGCATGATCTGAACCAATATCTGCAAAGGAACTATCTCGAGAAATAAAAGAACCGATTGCTTGTAAACGTTTTGAAAGTTGCATATGTTCTGCCATATAATTTCTCCTATAAGTACTTGTTCAAAAGGAAGGATAAAAAGGACTTTTTGAACAACTTCTATAATTATCTATAAATTGAGAAAAGCTTTCTGTAGCAACAGAAAGCTTATTCATCCTTGATTATATTATTATTCCATTTCACTAAGCCATTCAGCTAATACAGCAGCTTCTTCTGGCGGAGCAGTCCCTGGTGGCATCGATCCTTGTCCATTATTAATAATTCCTTCGATATCTTCTGC
>JAPFCO010000227.1 GCA_026169505.1 Pseudogracilibacillus sp. | reverse complement strand
TGAATTTAATTATGAACAGATTGCCTTAAAAACTCATTTAATACGAGAGCACTCGCACCAATAACCCCGCTGTCTTTCCCTATAGTAGAATGAGCTAACTTATATGTTTCTCTTAAAGCGTTCCATGTTTGCGAGTTAGTTATTTGTTCAATGTCTTTTATTAAAACAGGATAATCCTCAATGAGAGGGCCTGCTAGTAAAACTACCTCAGGATTGTACATACAAATTACATTTGAAATGGTAATTCCAAGGTATTCTTTTGCACGATTGATTAGTTTCTGGCTCCATTCTTCCCCATCTTCATAAGCTTGAAAAATGTCTTCTATCGGAGCCTGGGCATTCTTCTCAAGCTCTGAAGCGCTTATAAATGTTTGTAAACAACCTAATCTGCCACAGTCGCATAAAGGGCCGTTTGGATCCATTGTAATGTGTCCGATTTCTCCAAGTGTGTTACAAGCACCTCTTGAAATTTCTCCGTTTATCATAACGGCGCCGCCGACTCCGCTACCAATATATATACATACAGTATTTTTATATTTTTTAATTGTTCCAAATAAACTTTCTGCCAAAAGAATAGATCGTACGTGATTGTCCACATAGACTACATAATCGAGTTTATTCTCAAGGTATTCTTTGATCTTCACTTCATTCCAATGAAACTGAGGTACCATCAGGACTTCTCCTTCTGGCCATGTAACCAAACCAGGCATACTTAAACCTATAGCAATCACCTTATCTGCATGAATGGTTCCTATCTCTGTTAAAAGTATTGAAATTTCATTAGCTACTTTATCCAGTATAATCTCTGGATGACCTTTAATATCGAATACAAATTGTCGTTTTTTAATAACCTTTCCATTTAAAGAAACAAAGGCAATTTGAACAAAGGTTAAATCAATTTCGACCCCAATAATATATGCACCTTCAGGATTCAGTTCAAGAATGGTGGCCTTTCTGCCAATCTCACCTTTCTCCTGTCCCACTTCTATAACCAAACGGTCATTTATTAACTCTTTTACTATTTTTCCAACGGTGGTATTACTCATTCTCGTTAACTCCGCCAACTGCGATCTAGATATTTGTTTATGTTTTTGAATTAAACTTAACAATAAGAAATAATGATATTTTCTTACATTTTTTTGATCATATTTTAAATGTGTAGACATTTTAATCCCCCTTACCATTATTTGACACAGATCCCACTATAACTAACTGTATTTTATTCAGGGATTTTTTACCACTAATTTGTTGCGTACTGAATAATAAGACTCCTTTTCATTACAAGTAAAAGTAAATAAAAAATTATTACTCAAGTTCATACACTAAGTTTAATAACTATAAAAATATATTGACATATTATAAACAATATTATAATATACTTAGTAATATGTCTAGTAACTGAGAAAAAGTCGCTTTATTATTAACTTAAACTTAATAAGTTGTTAAGCTTAGTTGAATATCTTATTGTTTATTCGATTTAGTCAATTTCATAATCCAATTTATTGCTACACTACTACAGCATGTAGTTGAGTTGAATCGTTCCCAACTACGTGCTGTAGCGACGTAGCTGATTTAGGTAATTATGAAATTGACACAATTGATAAGAAGAATAACAATCGAATTAATTGTTAAAAAGATTATGAAAGCGGTTTATTATCGGTAAGGACATAAAAATTTGAAATAAATGGGGGGAGTAAATTGAAGAAAAGTTTATTACTTGTAATAATCACTATATTTGCAATATTCTTGACAGCTTGTGGTGGATCTGAATCAAAGGAATCGAGTGGAGAATCAGGTGGTACTAAATTAGATATTTTAAGTTGGTGGACAGCCGGAGGAGAAGCAGATGCTTTAAATGCAGTTCTTAAAGGTTTTGAGGAAGAGCACTCTGACATTAAAGTTGAAAACTCAGCAGTTGCTGGAGGTGGAGGAGCAAATTCTCAAGCTGTGCTTTCAACCCGTTTACAAGGTGGAGATCCACCAGCAGTGTTTCAAGCCCAAGGGGGACCTGATTTATTAAGATGGGAATCTGCTGGGTATTTGGAGCCGTTAGATGATTTGTATGAAGAAAATGGCTGGTTAGATGTGTATCCAGAAGAATTGATAGAAATGAATTCGAAAGATGGAAAAATTTATGGGCTACCTATGAATGTGCATAGAAATAATGTCATTTGGTACAATGAAAAAGTTTTCGATGAATATGGTATTGAGCCTCCTGAAACTTTTGATGAGTTTTTTGAGATAGCAGAGAAACTGGAAGCGGAAGGGATTACTCCTTTAGCATTAGGTAATAAAACTCAAAGATGGGCGACTTTAGTTTTTGAGGCTGCATTGTTAAATGAATATAGTGTTGAAGATATGGCTGAACTATGGACAGGGGAAGAAGATTTTGATAGTCCCGAAATGAGAAGTGCATTGGAGACCTTTTCAAAAATGTTGGATTATACAAATGATAATCACAGTGCGCTTGATTGGCAGGATGCTGCGGAATTAGTTATTAGTGGTGAAGCGGCTATGCATATTATGGGGGATTGGGAAACAGGGTTCTTTGAAAGTAAGGACCTAAAACCAAATGAAGACTATGGGTGGATTCAAACGCCAAATTCAGAGGATGTATTTAATGTTGTTAATGATTCGATGGGGATGCCGACTGAATTAAATAATCCGGAAGAAGCTCAGCAATTTGTGGAATACTTAGGCTCCGAAGAGGCACAAAAGGAATTTAATGAATTGAAAGGATCTATACCAGCTCGGACGGATGTTGATCTTGCGGATTTTGGAACGTATAGTCAAGCGGCCGCTGAGGATTTTAAAGACTTCAAACTTTCTATTAGTTTAGCTGGTGGTTCAGCAACTTCCGCTGGTTTTATTAGTAAAGTTGATGATGCAGTAAATGAATTTGTCACTCAGAGAAATATTGATAACTTTATTAAATCGTTGGAAGATGCCAAGCCGCTCCTTGATGAAGAAGAGTAATTGAAAAGCTTGAAATACTTCGGGATTAGGCTCGATCCCGAAGTATTTCAAGAATAATAGAATCGTAAGGAGGGAGACAAATGAATAAAAGGAAAATTTCACCTGATAAATTATGGTCAATAATAGTGATATTACCCTCTCTGTTATTAGTGTTTATATTTGTATATATTTTTATTGGTTGGACATCTGTAGTTTCAGTTGTGGATTGGAATTCATTGAAGCCAGATTTTACATTTGTTGGTTTGAAAAATTATACTCAATTACTTGATTCGTTCAGATTCCAATCTTCATTGCGGAATATGATTTTCTTTTCTTTGTTTTTTATAGGTGGAGTAATTGTATTGGGACAGCTATTGGCAATATTCTTAGAACAAAAAATAAAAGCAAAATGGTTATATCGTAATATTTTTCTTTTTCCTATGGCGATGTCATTTGTTGTAACAGGTG
>JAPFCO010000438.1 GCA_026169505.1 Pseudogracilibacillus sp. | reverse complement strand
TCTAAACCTGGAATTAGTAGACCTTGACGAGACTTGATATTTGCCCTCTCATCATCTGATAAGTCTAGCTGGTAACTTTTTAAACGAGAATACGTTGCAAGTGGTGTCGTTTCTGTTGCGCCATAAGCATGGAAGAATGGGATCTTGTACTTTTGTTCGAATGTTCGAATCATCCCAATCGGAGCGGCTGAACCACCACAGAGGACGCCACGTAAACTAGAAATATCATACTCGTTTTCATCCAGTTCTTTTAAAAGTCCTAACCAAATAGTAGGTACTCCTGCGGTAATTGTTACTTTATATTCTTCAATAAATGTAGCAAGTCGTTTTGGTGTAAACCTAGGGCCAGGCATTACTTGGGTTGAACCAAACCATGTACATGCAAAGGGTATTCCCCATGCGTTTACATGAAATTGTGGGACAACTGCCATGGCAACATCTGATTCGGAAACTGCTGCTGTATCTGCTAAAGCTAGAGCATAACTGTGCAAGGTAATAGCGCGATGTGAATAAACAACTCCTTTTGGTTTCCCGGTTGTTGCGGAAGTATAACATAAGCCAGCTGCATCGTTTTCGTCCAAATCGCGGGTGAACTCATATGTTTCATCACCTTGAGCAAGTAATTGTTCATAGGAATAAACATTGGGCAAACTATTAGGGGGTAATTCATTTTTATCAGTCATCACAACATATGTTTTCACTGGAGATAAATGTTCTTGTAATTTATCTACTAAGGGCAATATGTCTTCATCAACAAAAATGATTTTATCTTCGGCATGATTAATAATATGAATGATATGTTCTGGGGTTAAACGAATGTTGATCGTATGTAATACGGCGCCAATACCAGGTGCCGCGAAGTAAATTTCTAGATGTCGGTGGGTATTCCAAGCGAGCGTACCAACTTTATCGCCCTTGTCGATCCCAAGTTGATGGAGCGCGCTCATTAAACGACGTGTTCTTTTACCAATTTCTTTGTACGTAAGGCGGTGTATTGTGTCATGAGTTTGTGAGATGACTTCTTTTTTTGGGAAAAACATCTCGGCATGTTCCATCATTGCTCCTACAGTTAACGGATGATTCATCAATCATAACAGCCCCTATCTTCTAATCTATTTTCCTAATAATACCATATCTATGGATGTTTGAAAACACAGAAAATTACACGTTAACTGGACGATGTACATGATTTTGGTAAAAAGTGCGATGTGTAGAGGTGTTTTTTAAGCGAGAGACTAGTTATAATGGATAACAATATGTTCTATGTTAAGCTAAAGAATGAAGATGAAAGAATACGTTACTACTAGATGGGTAGTTGAGCAAAAGTGGAATGTATCGTCTTACCTTATAACAATAAGTTTAGAAAAATAGGAGAAAAGATATAGATGGTGAAGCAATATGATTTTACAAAGGGAAGTATTTTTAAGCAATTAGTTTTCTTTTCTGGACCGATTATATTAGCTAACTTACTGCAAGCATCATATCAAATTGTTGATAGTTTATGGGTTGGTAACCTATTAGGTGCGAATGCTTTAGGTGCTGTATCGATATCTGGTGCCATTATTTTTACTGTGCTCGCATTTGTCATTGGTTTAAACAACGCAGCATTAACGATTCTGTCTCAACAAAAAGGAAAAGACAATGAAGAGCAATTAAAAAGTTATTTGAATGCTTTTGTCGTTATATTAACCGTGCTTGCAATTACATTTAGTCTGCTTGGCTTTGTTTTTTCGGAACAATTGCTTGGATTATTAGGTACACCGGATGATTTATTAGAGATGGCGAAAGGTTATTTACGGATAAATTTTATTGGGATGCTTTTTTTATTCGGTTATAACTTTATTAGTACCGTGCTTCGGGCGATTGGTGATAGTAAAAGTCCTTTGATGTTTGTAGCTATTGCAGTCGCTTTAAATACTGTGTTAGACCCACTTTTTATTGCTGGATTTAATTTAGGTGTAGAAGGAGCGGCTTATGCAACAATTATTGCACAAGGAACATCTTTCTTATTTGGACTTATCATGGTGTTAAGAAATAAACTTGTTCCATTTAGTTTGCCATCTGTACCAAAGTGGGCAGAAGTAAAATTAATTTTACATTTAGGGATACCTGCTGGATTGCAAATGGGTGTTATCTCCGCCGGATCAGCTGCAATTATGAGTGTTGTAACCTCTTTTGGGGGTGCTGTTGTCGGAGGATTTGGTGCTGCGCAGCGATTAGATAGTATTATTATGCTACCAGCTCAAGCATTAGGACAATCTGTCACTAGTATGGCGGGGCAAAATATCGGGGTGGGGAATTGGCAACGCGTCAGTCAAATTACGAAACATGGATTACGATATAATTTCCTATGTATGATTTCGCTAGGGCTTATGGTATTTATATTTGCTGAACATGCGGTAACATTGTTCATCCAAGAACCAGCAGCAGTAGAATTTGCAACAACGTATTTACGAATTATGGCTTTTAGCTTTCCGTTTTTAGGCATCAATTTTATTCTAAATGGGATTGTCAGAGCAGCTGGTGCAATGTATCAAGTACTGGTATTAAATATTATTTCTTTTTGGATTTTAAGATACCCATTGACATATCTCTTTTCGAACCTATATGATGAGATAGGAATTGCAATTGGGCTAGGTGCTAGTTTTATGATTAGTAGTATTCTAGCAGCAGCTTATTATCGTTATGGGCGTTGGCGTGAAAAGGAATTATTCGACTAAACGAGTCAATTTCATCATTACCTAAATCAGCTACGTCGCTACCACCTGAAGTTGGAAGCGATTCAATCGGCGATAAGTTTGTATTATGAAATTGACTAAATACGAAGGTAAATGAGGAGGGCTTCTATGAAAAGCAAATCGAACAAAAAAGTTTTAATACGTGTCGCTGCCCTCGTTTTTATGATGTCATTTATTCTTATAAGTGTCTCTATATATACAGATAAAGATCAATTAAAAGATGGTAAGATTGTTCGACATATTTTTACGCAGAAAGTGGAACAGCATCGTCCGTTAATTCATAAATACGCAGAAGAACATAAAGTAGAAGAACATGTTGATGTGTTATTGGCAATGATGATGCAGGAGTCCGGTGGTCGTGGTTCAGATCCAATGCAGTCATCAGAAAGTTTATGTGGTTCTGTGGGTTGTATTGAGGACCCAGAAGAATCGATTGAACAAGGTGTTTCCTATTTTGCGAAAAATCTACAAATTGCAAATGGTGATGTAGAATTAGCTGTACAAGCATATAATTTTGGTACTGGTTTTGTTCAATATGTAGATGAACAGGATAAATCATTTAATCAAGCAGTGACAATACAATTTTCACAAGAAATGTATGAAAAGGCAGAGGACAAGTCTCTTTATACATGCTTACGTGAAGAAGCAAAAGAATATGATGCTTGCTATGGGGATATTTACTATGCGCGGGACGTAATGAAATACAAAAATGAATTTGCTATAAAAGAGTAATGTATCGATTGGATGTTGCGAGGAAAGCCTTGCTTTAAGTAAAATACATTCATTATTTTGATGTTTACTATGTTCAAGCTAAGGGAAAATTGATACTATTAAGATACAGTATCAATTTCATAATACGGACTTATCGCTACACTACTACAATCTGTAGTTGAGTTGAATCGTTCCCAACTACAGATTGTAGCGACGTAGCTGATTTAGGCAATTATGTAATTGATTTTATAAATCAATTTGAGAAGGGAAGTTATATTTATGAAAGAGGTTTTCTCTAACAAGGCTCCGGAAGCGATCGGACCTTATTCACAGGCAGTTATTGCAGGAGATTTTTTATATGCATCAGGATCCATTGGAATCAATCCAGAAAATGGCGAAGTAGTAGAAGGAATTGAAAAGCAAACGATTCAAGTAATGGAGAATTTACGCACCATTTTACTTGCAGCAGATGCAACCTTTTCACAAGTAGCGAAGTTTACGATCTATTTGCAAGACAT
>JAPFCO010000050.1 GCA_026169505.1 Pseudogracilibacillus sp. | reverse complement strand
GTTTAGCAACAGCGAAACAATTGCATGGGAAAGAATTGTCTTATAATAATATTCAAGATGCGAATGCTGCATTAGAAATTGTGCTTGAATATGAGGAACCTACCACAGTTGCTGTAAAACATATGAATCCATGTGGGATTGGCTTGGCAGATGATATTAGTACATCATTTACACGTGCATATGAAGCAGATCCAATCTCTATTTTCGGTGGGATTATTGCAGTGAATCGGGAAGTCGATGAAACAACAGCCAAACAAATGAGCGAGATCTTTCTAGAGATTGTTATTGCTCCAAGTTTTTCCGAAGCTGCCATCGAAGTATTAACTGCGAAGAAGAATATTCGCCTATTAGAAGTTCCGATGACAGATGATGTTGCAGTATATGAGAAAATGACATCTGTCAAAGGTGGTTTACTCGTACAAACGAATGATGCAGGATCTGTCACAAAGGATGATCTATCAATTGTAACAGAAGTCGTACCAACCGAGGCACAATGGGCTGATTTGCTCTTTGCATGGAAAGCAGTCAAACATGTGAAATCCAATGCAATTGTTTTAGCAAAAGAAAAACAAACAGTCGGAGTTGGAGCAGGACAAATGAATCGAATTGGCGCAGCAGAGATTGCTCTGAAACAAGCAGGTGCAAAAGCAACAGGAGCTGTTTTAGCTTCGGATGCATTTTTCCCAATGCCTGATACGGTTGAAGCTGCAATAGCAGCAGGTGTAAAAGCAATTATCCATCCAGGCGGTTCAAAACGAGATCAAGATTCGATCGATGTTTGTAATGCACATGGAATTGCAATGGTAATCACAAACATGCGTCATTTTAAACATTAATTGAAAAAGGGTGTTCAAATGAAAATATTAGTTGTAGGTCGTGGCGGACGTGAACATAGCGTCATCATGCAATTAGAGAAAAGTAAACGTGTCGAAAAAATTTACGCAGCTCCGGGAAATGGTGGTATTGAAAATCATGCAACTTGTGTAGATATCGATGAAATGGATATCGAAGCACTGGTCAAGTTTGCCGAAGAAAACGGCATTGATTTGACGATTGTTGGTCCAGAGAATCCTTTAAATGCAGGAATTGCTAATGCGTTTCAGGCAAAAGGTTTAAACGTATTTGCACCTACAAAAGAAGCGGCATTATTAGAAGGAAGTAAAGACTTCGCCAAACAATTCATGGTCAATCATGATATTCCAACTGCGGCTTACGCAACATTTACAGAAGCAGCAGCTGCAAAAGCTTATATCGATGAACAAGGCGCACCAATTGTTATTAAAGCGGATGGCCTGGCAGAAGGAAAAGGTGTCATTGTAGCGGAGACGAAGCAACAAGCATTTGATGCGATCGATACATTGATGGTTGAAAATGCATTTAGTGGTGCGGGTCGTAAAGTAGTGATTGAGGAATTTCTAGATGGACGTGAATTTTCATTGATTGCTTTCGTGCATGAAAATCGTGTTTTCCCAATGATTTCAGCACGTGATCATAAACGGGCATACGACAATGATGAAGGTCCAAACACAGGAGGCATGGGCGTTTTTGCTCCTGTACCAGATATTACTCCTGAGATTGAAGCATATGCAACGAAAGAGGTTTTGCAAAAAGCTGCTGATGGGCTGATGAAAGAGGGACGCAATTTTACAGGTATCCTTTATGCCGGCTTAATGCAGACAGAAGCGGGAACGAAAGTAATCGAATTTAATACGCGATTCGGCGACCCAGAAACACAAGTTGTATTACCATTATTAGAAAATGACCTTGTACAAGTAATTGAAGACGTTATGGCTGGTAAAGATCCACAGCTTGTTTGGAAAGATGGAGCATGTGTCGGTGTTGTTGTCGCATCAAAAGGCTATCCAAACACATATGAAAAAGGTGTCGCTTTACCTGAAAATGAGGCAGACGACAATACATTTATTATCCAAGCTGGAACAAAGCGTACAGAGCAAGGGCTTGTTTCGAATGGCGGTCGTGTCTTACTCGTTGGGGCTCTAGGTGATGATCTGGATATAGCACGTAAATACGCATACGAAAACTTACGCGCTTATGACGACTCTGATGCGTTTTTCTATCGAACGGATATTGGCATAACGGAATAAATATTAGAATAAGAAAACATACAGCATAGTACCACTCCTCCGAAAGTTAGAGTACGAAATCTAACTTTCGGTTTTTGTCGTTGTGAGGCACGCGCACGATCGACCTTACGCTATCTTCAGGAGGTGGCACAGGCGTGAGAGGAGTGCAAGGCTGACCTTACGTTATCTTCAGGAGGTGGCACAGGCATGAGAGGAGTGCAAGACTGACCTTACGTTATCTTCATGAGGTGGCACAGGCATGAGAGGAGCGCAAGACCGATCTTGCGCTACCTTCAGGAGGTGGTTCAGGCGTGAGAGGAGCGCAAGGGTGTACTTACACGTCAATCACGTTTTATTATTTGTTATTTCATCATTTGTACATATATTACGAGTAATAATATTTTTTAAGGGATATGAAATAACTTTATCACTGTTTTGTGGTAAAATGTAGATGTAAACGTGAACAAATGTATGGAATCAAGGTTTCATACTGTTCTGAAAATAGAGAGAGATTATTGGAGAGTTGTCAGATGTTAGAAAATGGACAGTTTTGGAGAAATCGAGAGTTACGAGAACATGTAGCTGTCGTTGATCATAAAATCGCACCGACGATTGTATTTAAAAATAGTACTTATTTAAATGTATTTACAAGAAAATGGTTGCAAGCACATATTTGGATTTACAAAGATAGAATTATTTATGTTGGTAATAAACTACCTGAAAATACGGATGGATCGGAAGTAATCGATTGTACAGGACAATATTTGGTGCCTGGATACATCGAACCGCATTCCCATCCATTTCAATTATATAACCCAGAAGAACTAGCACATCATGGGGCGAAATTTGGGACAACCACATTAATCAATGATAATAATCAAGTGTTATCCTTATTTGATCGACAAAAGGCGTTTGATTTATTGAAAGACTTTGATCAATTACCAGTATCCATGTTTTGGTGGGCACGTTATGATTCACAGTCAATGATGCGTAAAGAAGAGGATATTTTCAATATGTCTGATATATTAGCCTGGATTGATCATCCTTCTGTTGTGCAGGGAGGAGAGTTGACATCATGGCCACAATTACTTGCTGGCGATGATCGTCTTCTTTATTGGATTCAGGAAACAAAGAAACGGAAGAAGCGTGTAGAAGGACATTTCCCAGGTGCTTCTGAATCGACATTAACGAAGCTGAAATTGCTTGGTGCTACGGCGGATCATGAATCAATGACAGGAGAAGAAGCGTTGAAACGATTGGAATTAGGCTATCATATTTCATTGCGTCAATCGTCTATTCGGCCTGATTTAGAGAAACAATTAGCAGTTATTTTAGAAAATGAGATGACGAACTTTGACCAGATGATGTTCACAACGGATGGTTCTGCGCCGTCCTTTATTAAAGATGGCTTAATCAATCAATGTCTTGCTATTGCAATCGAAAAAGGAGTACCATTATCAGAAGCATATCGTATGGCATCGTATAATGCGGCAAAGTATTTTGGATTAGACGATGTCATTGGTAGTATTGCACCGGGTCGTCTCGCGCATATTAATGTTTTATATGAAAAAGATGATCCACATCCATTAAGTGTTTTAGCAAAAGGTGAATGGATTGTTCGCGATGGCGTAGAAATGGACATACCTAAACAGATTGATTGGGCAAAATATGGTATAAGTGAAGCAAATTTTGACTTTGATTTAGATGATGATGATTTACAATTTTCGATTCCAATTGGATTAAAACTAGAAAATGATGTTATTATGAAACCATATGCTGTCGATGCAGATATTACAACAGGTGATTTACCAGAACATACAAAAGATGCCTTCTTACTACTAGTTGATCGTTATGGGAAATGGCGTGTAAATACGGTAATTCATGGGTTTACAGAACAATTAGGAGCTCTGTGTAGCTCTTACACAACAACTAATGATATTATTCTAATTGGGAAGAAGAAACCAGATATGTTACTTTCGTGGAAACGAATGAAAGAAATAGGTGGCGGTATTGTCGTTGCTCATAATGGGGAGATTTTGTTTGAACTTCCATTGCAATTAGCAGGTTCAATGCATCGTGGAGGAATGGCGTCCTTAATAGATAAAGAAGTCCAATTAACACGAATTTTGACGGAAGCGGGATATGCGTTTAAGTGGCCGATTCATAATTTATTGTTTTTATCTTCTACACATTTACCTTATATTCGTGTCACACAAAAAGGACTTGTCGATGTGATGAAACGGGAAGTAATTGTACCAGCAAATATGCGTTAACCGTAGTTTTAAGGAGGAAGTATGCGAAAAATAGGTTTGAACATCATCGTAATGCTGATGCTTTTCATTGCCGGGTGTTCCATAGGTGGGCAATCAGGTGATGAAGGAGATAATATAGCTCCTTTTACAGGGTTAGAAACAACGGAAGATATAACAAAACGTCCAGTAGCCGTGATGGTAAGTAATCAAAAGGCTGCAAGACCACAAACAGGTCTTTCCAAAGCTGACATTGTTTTTGAAATGCTAACGGAAGGAAATATTACACGATTTATGGCGATTTATCAAAGCGAAGAACCGGATGTAGTTGGACCTGTGCGTAGTGCCCGTGAATACTTTGCTGATTTAGCAGGTAATTATGATGCTATTTATACATATCAAGGTGCGGCAACTCATATTAATGAGCTAATTAAAGAAAAAGATATCGAACACTTGGAAGGTGCACAATACGAAGATGATGGAAACCTCTTTGTTCGAGAGACTTTCCGGAAATCACCTCATAATTCCTACTTGCAATTCGGTGCAGTATATGATGTTGCTAAAGATAAGGGATACGATGTGAATTTAGATATTGCTCCGCTTACTTTCCTAGAAAAAGGGGAAGATGTTGAGGGAGAAGATGCAAATTATGTTAAAATCGATTATTATGGTGGAGTGCCAATCGTTGAATATACATACGATGCATCGAGCAAAAAGTACGTACGCTATAATGATGGAGAACAAACGATTGAATTAGAATCGGAAAAACCATTAGAGTTTGATAATCTGTTTATCGTGGAAGCAGATCACGAAGTCATTGATGATGAATCACGCCGGGCAATCGATATTAATTCAGGTGGTAAAGGGTATTTGCTACAGCGTGGTAAAGTACAATATGTCGAATGGGAAAATCAAGACGGACGGATTGTTCCTGTCTTAGATGGAGAAGTTGTCCCGTTTGTTCCAGGACAAACATGGATTAATTTTGTTCAAACTGAGCCAGAATCAGGCGTTACAGAGCAAGTGCAAATTGAAAACAAAGATAAATAAGGAGGGTTTCATTTTGCAAATCGATAAATTACGGGGAGAATTATTAGATCAATTTTTTGATGCTATACTTTCCTTAAAAACAAGAGAAGAATGTTATCAATTTTTCGATGATGTCGCGACAATGAATGAGGTGCAAGCACTCTCACAACGTCTACAAGTTGCTAAAATGTTGCAGGCTGGTAGCACGTATAATGAAATCGAGCAGGAGACGAAAGCTTCGACGGCGACAATTTCACGTGTACGAAGATGCCTCGACTATGGTAGTGATGGCTATGGAATTATATTAGATCGAATACAAAAAGATAAATAAATCAAAAATGCTTGCAGAGGATTTTTCATATACTCTGTAAGCATTTTTATTGTGGCAGAATGATCTTCCTGTTGGCGTAGGAATGAATCTTGATCCATCGCACACATTAAGTCCGAAACACGGATTGCCATGTGGGGTAGACGGTTTTATCGTACATTTTAATGTTAAAATTACAAGTGATATAGGGGGAAGATTTATTTTACGAGAGATTCTTGACACCGCCTAAGGCATGTATCAGTATTAATTCCGGCCTACGTGTTCTGCAACAAAACTAAAAATGAAGTATTTATGTAATTTATTACTTACAAATCTTACTAAATCAGCGAATCTGTTCATGCTTTTTAGAAGAATATCGTAATAATGTCCTTTTCACTAAATTCATGACCTTATTTTTGCTATAATGAATGAATGGAGAATAGTAGTGGGGGACAATGCATTGAATTATAGGATAAATGAGTGGAAGCATGTATTTAAATTGGATCCGGCCAAAGCGATAAGTGATGTACATTTGGAACAATTATGTGAATCTGGAACAGATGCGATCATTGTTGGTGGTACGGATCAGATTACGATTGATAATGTGTTAGATTTATTGTATCGTGTCAGAAGATATGCGATACCATGTGCATTGGAAGTTTCCGAGATGGATGCTATTACACCGGGATTTGATCATTATTTTATCCCAATGGTATTGAACAGTACGGAGAAGAAATGGATGATGGACATTCATCATGAGGGGATTAAACAATATAAAGAATTAATTGATTGGAACGAAACATCGATGGAAGGATATTGTATTATGAATCCTGACGCAAAAGCATTTAAAAAAACAGCTTGCATGATACCGACAGAGGAAGATGTGCTAGGCTTTGCTTTTATGGCGGAACATATCTTTCATTTACCTATCTTTTATTTAGAATACAGTGGAATATACGGTGATCCGACACTTGTCGAAAAGATAAAACAGGAATTAGCTGAAACATTACTTTTTTACGGTGGAGGAATTTCCAACGAAGCAGAAGCTAAAAAAATGAAGGAACATGCTGATGTCATTGTCGTAGGAAACAGTATTTATACCGATTTTAAGTCGGCATTAAAAACAGTGAAAGCAGTACAATAAGGGGCTGACAAGATGAGTGTAATGGAACTGTTAAACACATTAAATAAAGAACAACAACAAGCAGTGAAGAAAACGGATGGGCCACTGCTGATCATGGCGGGGGCGGGTAGTGGAAAAACACGTGTCCTCACGCATCGAATCGCATATTTAATCGATGAAAAAGAGGTTGCGCCACGGAATATCTTGGCAATCACGTTTACGAATAAAGCAGCTAGAGAAATGAAAGATCGTGTCCGCCGTCTCGTTGGTCCGGAAAGCGAATATATGTGGGTATCTACATTCCACTCAATGTGTGTGCGGATATTACGTCGAGATATTGAACAGATTGGGTATAATCGAAATTTCACTATCATTGATAGTAGTGATCAATTATCTGTCATGAAACAAATTTTGAAAAACCTTAATATCGATCCGAAACAATACGATCCGCGCGCAATGATTGGGCAGATTAGTAATCGAAAAAATGAATTGATTACACCGAAACAAACAATTGAAACAGCAAATAATTATTTTGAAAAACAAGTAGCAAAAATTTATGATACATATCAAAAAACACTTCGTAAAAATCAGGTACTTGATTTTGATGATTTAATTATGGAGACGATCCATTTATTTCAGCGTGTACCAGAAGTTTTACAATATTATCAGCGACGTTTTCAATATATTCATGTGGATGAGTATCAAGATACGAACCATGCTCAATACTATTTAGTGAAACTACTAGCAAGTCGCTTTCAAAATATTTGTGTCGTGGGGGATTCGGATCAATCGATTTACCGTTGGCGTGGAGCAAATATCGCGAACATATTATCGTTTGAAAAAGATTATCCTGCAGCTAAAACGATCTTCTTAGAACAAAATTATCGTTCAACAAAATCAATTTTAGATGCGGCAAATGCGGTCATAAATAATAATACAGGACGTAAGCCGAAAAAGTTGTGGACAGATAATGATGAAGGAAGAAAAATTACGTACTTCCAAGCTGGAACGGAAAGAGAAGAAGCATATTTTATTACCGAAAAAATTCAAGATATGTTGGTGGATGGAAAATATACGCTAGACGACATTGCAATCTTATATCGAACGAACGCTCAATCCCGAACGATGGAGGATACGTTAATGAAAGCGAATATGACGTATCAAATTGTTGGTGGATTAAAGTTCTATGATCGCAGGGAAATTAAAGATATTATCGCTTATTTACGATTTATTACGAATCCAGATGATGATATAAGTTTTGAACGAATCGTCAATGTTCCCAAACGTGGAATTGGGGTTGCTTCGATTGATAAATTGCGGACATATGCAATGATGCAAGATATATCGTTATATGATGCAATTGAGGAAATTGAAGCGACGGCAGTACCTAAGCGAGCTGCAAATCAATTAGTACTATTCCGACAAATGATGGGAAACTTGATTAAACAACAAGACTTTTTATCGGCAACAGAGATGGTAGAAATGGTGTTAGAACAAACGGATTACGAAGCAATGTTCAAAAATGAGAACTCAATCGAATCACAAGCACGTTTAGAAAACATTGCTGAATTTATGACAGTGACAACTGATTTTGAAAAAACGAGTGAAGAGGATAAATCCTTAGTTACTTTTTTAACTGATTTAGCACTCATTGCCGATATCGATTCGATGGATGATCCAGAAGAAGCATCAGATGGGAAAATCACGCTGATGACACTTCATTCGGCGAAGGGATTAGAGTTTCCAGTCGTCTTCTTAGTGGGGATGGAAGAAGGTATTTTCCCACACAGCAGATCGATGATGGATGATGAAGAAATGGAAGAAGAACGTCGACTAGCTTATGTTGGAATTACAAGGGCAGAACAAGAATTATATCTTACGCATGCACAAATGCGGACATTATATGGACGAACGAATATGAATCCGATCAGCCGTTTCATTTCAGAAATTCCAGCTACATTAATTGATGGTATGGAGGAAGAAAAGCGCCCTGTATTTGCAGGGTTCAATAAAAATAAAGGACCAGTAACAGGCGGGAGTATCAATAAGCCACCACGAAAAAAAGCCCAGCAAATCAAGACGACTACTGGAGCAGAACAAGTTGGTTGGCAAGCTGGAAATAAAGCGCACCATAATAAATGGGGTGTCGGTACGGTCGTGAAAGTACAAGGTGAAGGGGATAAGACTGAATTAGATATAGCTTTCCCAGCGCCAACAGGAATTAAACGACTATTAGCGAAATTCGCACCGATAACGAAACAATAAGAAGGTGTTAGTGATGAATAAACAAGAAGCAAAAAAGAAAATGGCGGATTTAATTAAGCAGATCAATCATTATGCACATGCCTATTATGTGTTAGACCAACCAACAATCCCTGATGGGGAATATGATAAATTATTTCACGAACTTCTACAATTAGAAGCCGAATATCCAGATCTGGTTCACACGCACTCACCGACTAAACGTGTTGGTGCAGAACCGCTTGATGCTTTTACAAAGGTAGAGCATGAAATACCGATGCTTAGTTTAGGGAATGC
>JAPFCO010000036.1 GCA_026169505.1 Pseudogracilibacillus sp. | reverse complement strand
TCCTTATGTGTTCCTTTATCTACTATCGTAGTTAATAAATCTAAGCGAACCCCGTCAGCAACATCTGTTTCTAACCATTCATCTCCTTCAAAGAACACCTGGGTTATTAAGGTTTCATGCTCATCCGCATCAAATTTAAAATGTAAATGCGCTGGTCGCATAGGATGTTGCCCCATATAGTCTAAAAACTCACCTGTAGGTCCTTGATCTGGAATAGAGTACGGTAACGGAACTATTGTTTTCACTTCAAAATCTCCGTTCTCATCCGTGTAGAAATGACCCCTAAAATTATATCTAGGTGCATCTGCATCAAAGGCGGAATACTTACCTGTAGCATCATTTTGCCACATTTCTACTTTTGCATTTTCAAGTGGTTGTCCATCGATATTACTGACATTCCCTTTAAAATAGAACAAGTCACCTGCTTCATTTGGTCGCTGCGTTAGTTCAATTGGTTTACCTGATTCCCCTTCAATTAGTGGAGACCCTTCAATGAAATAAGGCCCTAATAAAGATGGTTGCGTGCCTGGTTTATCCGTGTACATTGCTCTTAGCACATGACTTTCAAAAAAGACATCTGCGAATAATGGAAGTTCGCCTTCCCTACCAAGTCGATCAGCCCAGGTTACAAAGTTTGTGTATTCTTCATGATTCAAGTTTGCTTCCTTTAAAAAACGCTTCATATGTTCAACAAATAAGTTATAAACTTCTTCGACCCTTGCATTTTTCTTCATAATACCTTTACTCATTCTCTTCTTCCTCCTAAAAGTTTAATATCCCTAAACCTTTTCTCCCCAGTAGGTCCTTAACTTGCTCCATTTCATTTCTTTCCATTAGCTTCCTAATTCTACTAGATGAAATAATTTTCCCCTTTTTACAATGCACAAAAGGTGTAACTGTTACTTGAAAATATTGACTTAAAAAATGAAGATTACCTAGCTTCTCTTTTCCAAAAGTGAAATCTGGTCCGACGATTACCTCTTTAGGTTGAATTTCATAAAGTTCCTGAATAAACTCGAGCGCACCTCTAGCGGCATAAGCATGATTAAAGTTAGCAAGAATCACATAATCAATTCCTAACCCATTTAATAACTCTACTTTTTCAGGAACTGTTGTTAATACTTGTTTATTCTGAAACAACACCCGGGGTGGCGGGTTAAAAGTATATACAACCGATGGGACTCTTGCTTGTTTCGCCGATTTCACCGCTTGTTTTATTAGGGATTGATGTCCACGATGCAATCCATCAAATGCACCAATTGTCACAATCGATGAATCTAACTTAAGCTCACTGTTGTTGTAGATCTTCACTGCGGTCACCCCTAATTTTATACAGTTTGCTTCTTAAAGTAGTTAACATCATCCGGATTAACCCAAGTATCATTAACCCAACCATCAAGATCGTAGTCCGCCATTGCCTTTTCTGCAAAAGCTACATACTGATCTGCCGCACCAGAGTCTTTGGCAGCACCTAGATTCTCTAAACGGATATTTTCGTGATTCCCTGAATAGTTTCTTTCATAGAGTTCGTGACGGCCTGCATATTCAGATCCAACGACTTCCCAAAGCATCTTGACCAACTTTATTTTGTCTAGGGCAGTTATTCCATTCGAACCTCTATACAATCGATCAAGCAAAGGTCTTAACTCAGGATTATTAAAGTCAGATGCACTTGAGGGTTGTACAATTAAATTACCCGCTACAACATTTTGGATAATTCCTTTTACTTGTGGCCAACCTTCTGACATAAACACCCGGTATGCTAGACCTGTATTTAGATTTGGAAGCAATGTTCCGTTTGGACCCGGATCGGGATTCATAGCCATTGAATCACTCAAAGCCCAAAACATATTTCGCCAAGCAATCACTTCACCCACATTTGCCTGGACTCCTCGAAACTCATCTGTGCCATTTGTTTTAACTGCTTTTATTAATAAACCAGCAACGAAATCCAGCTTTACAGACAATCTCGTTACTCCATGGAAAGTAAATCGATGTAAAAATCCACTTTCGGGAAAGAAGTTATTAGCCTTTTCTACATCTTTATAAATTAATATATTTTCCCAAGGGATGAGTACTTTTTCAAAAACAAGTACAGCATCATTTTCATCAAATCGACTACTTAGTGGATAGTCAAATGGGCTTCCCATCACCGCTGCTTGCATTTCATAAGATTGACGGCAAACAAGTTTTACACCCGGGCTATCCATTGGTGCAACAAATACTAAGGCCATATCCTCCGAACCAACTGGTACCGCTCCATAATTAGCAACAAAGTTATAATTTGTTAACGCTGAACCAGTGGCTACCATCTTCGCTCCACTTACGATGATTCCTTCATCCGTTTCTTCTTCCGCCTTTATAAAGACATCTTTTACAGCCTCTAATGGTTTATTTCGGTCAACCGGCGGATTAATAATCGCATGGTTAAAATACCAATTTCTTTCTTGTGCTTCTTTATACCAATATCTTGCATTGTCACCGTAAGGAGCATAATACTCTGGATCAGCTCCTAATGTCGCTAGAAATGCCGCCTTATAATCAGGAGATCTACCCATCTGTCCATATGTTAATTTAGCCCATTCTGCTATTGCATCTCTCGTTTCAACCAAGTCTTCCTGCGTTTTATCATATCTGAAAAACTTTTGCGTAAATCCGTTATTTCCTGTATCTGTCTTTGTTGTTAAAATACTTTTGGTTTTTTCATCATGTAGAGCATCATACATGCGAGCAATCGACCTTGCTGAATTACGAAAAGCTGGATGTGTTGTAACATCTTTAACCTTTTCCCCATTAATCCAAATTTCACGATTATCTTTTAAACTTTCTAAATACTCTCTTCCGGTAAGTGGAACTCTAGCAACTTGATTATCCAATATAACTCCTCCTTGTTAACTAAACAGAAAGCGCTTTCAACGTTGTCCTTATTATCATACTAATTCTGTATCTTTTGAACTGTAAAAACATACAGAGATTAAATTTAATACTTATCTTTTTTGTGGTACTACTTTATTTTCACAAACAGATACAGCAAAATAAATTTGAATGGCTAATTGACATTTAAACCGTCCATCACCTGTTTTTAAGTCTATGTCACATAAATTCTCTATTCTTTCCATACGATAACGAAGACCTGCAATTGAAAGATGTAATTCGTCTGCAGTTTGTTGTAAGTTACCATTAAAATTCAAATAGGACTTTAATGTCAGAACATAATCTGTATCTGTTAATTCGTCATATTTAATAAGTTCGCCAATTGTCTTTTTATAAAAACGGACCAATTCATTTTGATTAGTTCCTTTTAACAACATCATCACTGGCCCCATATCTTCATATGTTACAGTTAAATTCCCTGCTGGATTCGTTAACAAAATAAACTGACTAATAGAATTTGCATCTTGGTAACTCTCTTGAAGTGATTGAAGGTCCACAGCATTTCGACCAATTCCAAGATATAATTTTGCAATTGGAAATTCCTTCTTTAATTCATGAAGTATCTTGTCAGTAAAGTTACGTGGATCTTTTGCATCATTATCAGACAAAATAATAATGACGTGATTTTTATTATAAAAATAATCTCTGTTTTTCATGAATTCATTTAGTTGTAAATAAAGCATGATTTCTTTATAAGTGTCAGATGGTTCTACTTTAATCGCTAAGATTCTGTTTAAATCATTTGGATGGAAATTAAAAACATGTGAAAATTTTTCGAAAAATTCAATATCATGATTGCTTAACATTTCTTCAAAAAAATCTTCTTTTTTCTGCCACAGAGATTGTGTGATTTTCCATTGGTGATACATTTGTACCGTAAATATTCCTAGAGCGCGGTTAATAATCAATTCATCGCGCTTAGTTGCTTTTTCGCGACTAATTACAACTAGTCTTCCTAAATTAATATTATTTGCACGAATTGGATAAGTTCGTATATTATTTTGTTTTTCCTCTTTATAAATAAACTTATCTGTCCAATTTTGATAACTTTTTTGATCATGTCCCTTTACGAATGCGCTTTCAATTATGTTGTTATAATAATCGATCACGATACTTTTATTTAATGTATTGGCAACAAACGTTATCGTTTCATGTAATTCCTTATCTTCTACAAGTAAATTCGTTAGCCTTTGATGTACTTTATCCGACTCGATAATATTTTGGTTTATTGCCTGTAATTCCTTTTGCGCCCGATCTAATTCCGTTGCAATAGATTCCGCCTTATAGTAGCGCATCATGGATTTAGCTTGATCTTGTCGGTCATATGACTCTAATGTCTGAGCTACAAAACGACACGTTGAATCTCCTCTTCCTACACATTCTGTTTCATAAACTAGAACATCTTTTCCAAAGGTCTTTGTCAGATAGCCACTTGCATAACCGACTAAAGTCCAACAACTAGTCGATTCACTGTTACCGTAATGTTCAATATGTTCCAGAGCTTCATAAGAGTTTTTCCATGTTCCCGAAAAATGTAAATAATTATCCCCTATTTCAATTTGGTCTGGCTCTGCAATGACGACACCTAATAATGTATGAAGAACTGGGCCAGCTAACATGAGCTCTGTCATATTATCCCACTCATACATCTCTGCAATAGTTTCACCATCTTTCATACCACAAGCCCAACCATATCTCATTAAAAATCCCTTTGCTCGCTCCATACCCAAAGTGTTAATCAAGTCCCGACGCAATAAACCTTCAGCTTCAACTGAAACTAAAGACATTCTTTTATCATTAAAAGTGATTTTGCCAGTTTCGGGTCCGAATTCTATTAATTCATCAAAATACAATTGATTTGCCTTCAAAACCAATCCCCCACTCCCTAATGGTATAAAGGGCGAAAACAAGTTATTTTACAACGACTTCTGAAAACTTCCCACAATAAAATGCTAATGGGTTTCCATCACTGTGTTCAAAATGCTTCACTTCGCCTAAGAACATAACATGATCCCCTCCATCATATGTTTTCCAAGGTTTACATTCTATATAAGCTAAAGAGTTCTTAATTCGTTTGCCAAGTCCTCCTTTTTCCCATTCAAAAGGTTGCTTTTCCATCGTATGTCCCGCAAAATGCATCGCTGTATCTTGCTGATCGTCTCTTAATATATTAACGATAAAATTATTCCCCTGTAATACATCCATTGCCTTTGTTTTCCGGTCTACTGATACTAACACTAGCATTGGGTTTAATGAAATAGAGGTAAACGAGTTTACTGTAAATCCATGAGTACTAGATGCTGTCTCACTTGTAATGATCGTTACTCCTGTTGCAAAATATCCTAAGCACTGACGGAAATTTCTTATATCCATTTTATCTTCTCCTTAAACATATTTTGTAATTCACTAAATATTAGCACTATTCTTTTGAAAGTGAAACTACAAAAACAGTTGGTTATTTCCGAAATAACTATCAGGAAAGTTAGGTAACGACAATTCATTGTTTATCATCAAATAAAAATGCTCAGTTTTCTGAAGTACATAGGCATTAACAATAAACCCGATACTGTCAGAAAAACTGAGCATTTTTAAATTTAAATAGAAGTGGACATGCTTCTAACATTTAAAAAATGATTTTTCTTATG
>JAPFCO010000217.1 GCA_026169505.1 Pseudogracilibacillus sp. | reverse complement strand
GATTTCATGTGCCCTTTTTGCTATTTCGGTGAGGCACATTTAGATAAAGCATTGGCAGATTTTGAACATGCAGATAGTGTAGAAATTGAATATAAAAGTTTCCTTCTGCAGCCAGATGCAGCACATGATCCGGAGAAAGATTATTATGATACCTTTGCGGATTTGAAAGGAATTCCTAAAGTGCAAGTAAATGGTATGTTTGAAAATGTTGTGAATATGGCAACAGATGCTGGCGTGGTAATTGATTATGATAAAGCAAAGTTTTCTAGTACAGTTCCAGCACATCATGCTTTTCAATATGCCAAGGAACAGGGTAAAGGTAATGAGTTTTTTGAGAAGCTTTATGCCGCCCACTTTGCAGATGGAGAATTATTAAGTGACCCTGAAACGATCGTTCGTTTATCAGAAGAAGTAGGTCTTGATAAAGATGCTGTACTTCGAAGTACAAAAGAACAATCATATGCAGATAAGGTCAATCAAGATATCCAAGAAGCAGGTCAGGTTGGAGTGCAAGGCGTACCTTTCTATGTATTTAATAATAAATACGCTGTTTCTGGTGCCCAGCCAGTTGCACAATTTAAGCAAGTGCTCGACCAAGTTTGGCAAGAAGAAAAGGACAAGGAATAAAAAAACTTCCGAATGAAATATTCAGATGAAGAGAAAATGACGTTGGCTTTCATGCTTACGTCATTTTTTTAATTTTCTAGCCGAGCAGTCATTCATATTTGGAGAACGAACTTTACGTGGGAACTGTCTCTCCTCACTTCAGTAATGAAGTCAATCGTGTTATGTGGGATGGAACGATCTACACCACACGTCAATGAGCAAAGCAATCGTATCATCATATGGAGCCTAAGATAACGTTATATATAATCCGCTATCCTACAAAAGCTTATATGATTTAGATGTACATTTCACACTATGAAACAAGCCACTCATTTATTCAAAAGGACATACTGTAGAAAAGGAGTGTTATCATCCTTCATAATTGTTATAATAAGATTATTAAATCGCTTACAAACAATATTGTAAGCTAATATAGAATGGAGGGAAACGAATGATTACTTTTTTCTGTGCAATTATTATTTTAGTTATCGCTTATTTCACATATGGTAAATTCATAGAAAAAATCTTTGGCGTTGATTCATCAAGAAAAACACCAGCTTATGTAAATCATGACGGTGTAGACTATTTACCAATGAGCAAACAGAAAAACGCACTTATTCAATTATTAAACATTGCGGGTACAGGACCTATTTTCGGTCCGATTATGGGAGCACTATTCGGACCGATGGCATTTATATGGATTGTCGTTGGTGCTATTTTTGCTGGTGCCGTTCATGACTATTTGACAGGTATGATTTCGATTCGAAATCGCGGCGCACATATTCCAGAGCTTGCAGGTCGATTTTTAGGTAAGGTTTCAAAACATATTGTGAACGTTTTTGCCTTGCTATTATTATTACTCGTTGGAACAGTTTTCGTTACGACACCAGCTTCATTACTGCATATCGTATTAAATGCTAAAGTAGCGTTATGGATCATTATAGCTGTCATTTTTATCTATTATTTCTTATCAACCATTTTACCGATTGATAAAATTATCGGTCGTTTTTATCCTATTTTTGGTGCTATTCTTTTAATTGGTACCATTGGAGTTGGAGGAGCGCTCGTCATCTCAGATCACACCATTCCTGAATTAACATTTCAAAACTGGCATCCTGAGAGCATTCCTTTTATCCCAATTATATTCTTTACTATTACTTGTGGCGCCTTATCCGGCTTCCACGCAACACAGTCACCGATAATTTCACGTACAGTGAAGAACGAATCACAAGGCCGTTACATTTTTTACGGAATGATGATTGCTGAAGCAGTTATTGCAATGATTTGGGCTGCCGCAGCAATGAGTATGTTAGATGGTCAAACATTAAGTCAGATGATTGACTCTGGTACACCTTCTGTAGTTGTTAATGACGTTTCTAAAACATTACTAGGAGCAATTGGTGGTACGATTGCAGTACTTGGAGCAATTGTCTTACCGATTACATCAGGAGATACGGCATTTCGAGCTGCGCGATCGATTATTGCTGACTACTTGAAGATTGATCAAAAGCAACTAAGAAAACGACTCTATAT
>JAPFCO010000472.1 GCA_026169505.1 Pseudogracilibacillus sp. | reverse complement strand
ATGATTGTGTTTCTCTGCGCTTCTCTTGCCGCAAGATAAATATTATCCTGCGCTAACTTCCTCACTTCTTCCACACCTGGGATCGTTCGACCAGGTTCAATATAATCAGCTACAAAAACGATGATTTCAACTAATCCCATCTCAGCCCGACCAGTTGTATGATAACGGATTGCCTGTAATACCGCTTCATCTTCGAGCCCATATTTATCTCTAAATATCTCCGCTGCTACTGGTCCATGCCATAACTCATGATGATAGTCTAATAAATCCTTTGATAAATTATAATCAATGATTTGCACCTTCAGTTGATCACGTGTTTGATCTTTTGCATAATCATGCAACAAACTCGCTAAAATAACTTTATCAATGGGCGCCTCATAACGAGCAGCTAATATTTCAGCAGTTTCTTTAACACGTAGAGAATGCTCATAACGCCGCTCGCTTAATGTAGCTTTTATTAATTGTTTTGCTTCTAGATCATTCATATATGCGTTCATCCTTCACATACTGATAAATTGACTCAGGAACAAAATATTTAAAAGGCTGGTTCTTTTTAATCCGTTCTTTTAAGCATGTTGATGAAATATCGATTTGTGGCACTTCTACTTCAATGATTGGATAATCCGTCTGTAAGCTGTAATTTGGGCGTCTTACCCCTACAAATTCAACTAACGTCATCAGTTCATCTACTTTATGCCAATTCGGTAAATATTCAACCATATCCGCACCAATAATAAAATGAAATTTCGTATTTGGATAACGTTCTTTTAATAGCTTGATCGTGTCAATCGTGTATGATTTCCCTACTCGTTCCATCTCGATTAAATTTAAATGAAAATAATCTATCGATGTAATTACTCTCTTTAGCATAGCTACCCGGTGCTCGTTATTGGAAGTTGCTTCTTTTTTATGTGGCGGCTCATTTGTTGGAATAAACCAAATTTCATCTAATTCTAATGCATGCTTTACTTCATCTGCAATAATAAAATGCCCTATATGTGGCGGATCAAAAGTTCCACCTAAAATACCAATCGATTTCATGATAACTCCTATTCCGGTAACACAAGTTGTTTATGCTCAAGAGACTCTTTATAAAATACAATGTTATTTCCAATGATTTGAACAATTTGTGCTTCCGTTTGATCTGCAATCGTTTCTGCCACAACATGTTTATCTTCCGAACAATTTTGCAGTAGTTTTACTTTGATCAGTTCACGTTTCTCCAAAGCATCATCTATTTGTGTAATCATATTATCTGTCACTCCACTTTTTCCGACTTGAACGATCGGCTTTTCATGATGTGACTTTGCCCGTAAAAACCTTTTTTGTTTGCCTGTTAACATTTATATCAACCTTCCAATACTTGTTGTAATGCTTCATCTAATTCATCCATATTCGGCTCTATACCCGTCCAAATTTCATACGCGTACTGAGCTTGATATAGTAACATCGTATGACCAAAATGAATATTTGCACCTAGTGTACTTGCTTGTTGTAACATTTTAGTCATTAATGGCTGGTAAACAATATCACTTACAATAACCTCTTGTTTTAGTTCCCTAAACTCAATAATAACATCATTTGTATTTGGCTTCATTCCTACTGATGACGTTTGAATAATAATATCGAAAGTTGTAATTGCTTCTACTGCTTTTTCAATCGTAGTCGCCTTACTAGCCTCTTGTTGATTCGTTAAAGCAATTGCCTTATCAAGTGTTCGATTCGCAACTGTTATATGCTCATATCCACTTTCAATTAAAGCATGATAAATACCTTTTGCGGCACCACCCGCACCAAGGACTAAAATTTTCTTTTCTTTATCTGCTGTAATGGCTGGATACTTACCTTCCAAGGCGCGAACATATCCAAGCCCATCTGTATTATAACCTATCCACTTACCATCTTTACATAAAACAGTGTTAACTGCACCTATTTTTTGAGCATATGCATCTACTTCGTCTAAATATGCGATAATTTCCTCTTTATAAGGTACAGTAACATTAAAACCATCTAAGTTTCGTTGTCGTAACTTATCCAACTCATCAGCAAAGGAATCTTTTGGATTGATTTCAAATATCGTATAAGTACCTTCTTGATTTGTTCGATTTAAAAACTGTTCATGAATCCATGGTGACAATGAATGCTTAATCGGATACCCAATTAAGCCAAATGTAAAGCTCATCATAAGCGCCCCCTTAAATAAATGATTTTCTAATAGATATAGCAACACCTTTTGGACTATAGACCTCCACAGTGATATTCCCTTGTAATATCGTGATCCAACCTAATCCAGGAAATACAATATCTGTATTTGGTTGATCAATACGATAAGCATTTTTTACAAGTGCAGGTAATTGTTCCAATGTTTCTTCATTTGGCGGACGTAAAAGCTCTCCTAATTGTCTTTCATATAAAGCATCAGCATTTTCTAATTTCGTACGGTGAATATCTATCCGATTGGAAAAATAACAAACGAATGATTGTTTCTCTCCTTTTACAAAATCAAAGCGTGCTAAACCACCTATGAATAAAGTTTGTCCATCATCCAATTGATAATTTCGAGATTTAATTTCTTTATTCGGCGTAATTATTTTCAAATCATCTTTAGATACATAATGTGCCATTTGATATGGATTTACAATTCCAGGTGTGTCGATTAATGCACTATGATCATCTAAAGGAATATTAATAAACCCTAATGTTGTTCCTGGAAAATAAGATGTTGTAATCGCATTTTTTTCTCCGGTTGACTGTTGGATAAACTGATTAATGAATGTCGATTTACCTACGTTTGTTACACCAACAACATAAATATCTTTTTTATTTCTTTCTTTCTCCATCCTTATAGCAAGTTCATCTAATCCAATTCCTTTAATAGATGATATTAAATACACATCGATTACTTTTAACCCTACTTCTTTAGCTGCACCTCTTAACCAATTTTTTAATTGACTTTTGTTCGTTGATTTTGGTAAAAGATCCACTTTGTTTCCTACTAGAATTATCGGATTATCTCCTACGATGCGTAAAAGATTTTTAAGTAATGTACCATCCACATCAAATATATCAATTAGATGGATCACTAAGCTATCCGTATTATGTATTGTACTAACCATTTGTAAAAAATCATCACTATCTAATGATACAGATTCATTTTTATTATAATGTCGTAGCTTAAAACATCTTTGACAATATATTTCCGTTCTTGTTAAAGATGATGACGGAGCATAACCAATTGCGTCCTTATCTTTTGATTGTATCGTTACACCACAACCTATGCACTCGAGTTCATTCATTGTCTACCACTCTCCTTTTCAATTTTCCTTTGCGATAAAAGTGGTTTAATAGCATTCTTTCTATATTACGATTAAATTTCGTAATAGCTGCATCTGATGTAACGATCGGATCAACTAATATCGTATAGTATCCTGCCCGATTACCACCAAGAATATCTGTCAGTAATTGATCGCCTATAACAGCCACTTCATCTTTCTCTAAACCCATTTCTTTTCTTGCCTTTTTAAAAGCCCGTCGCAAAGGCTTTCTCGCATTAAAAACAAATGGCGTATCTAAAGGTTCTGCAAATAATGTAACCCGGTTCTCATTATTATTTGAAAAAATTGTCACCTTCATATCAGCGTCTTTCATTTTTTGGAGCCATGTTAATACTTCGTCCGTAGCATGGGCGACATTCCAAGCTACAAGTGTGTTGTCTACATCCACTATAATTCCTTTTATATTTTTTTCCCGCAGACTGTCTGGATCAATATCAAACGTTTTGTTCACTTGCTCATTTGGCAAAAATAAATTTAACAATTGCTCACCTCTAATTATAACATCAATAAATCACCTGCAATAGTCAATTTCATCATTCTTATTTTTTACTATGTCGATATGGTAGATTATCGCAATGATGAAATTGACTCACATATCTATTATAAGGATAATCTCATATTTTGTATATATATGTCTATTTATGTACCAAAAGGATAAACCTTTCGACAAATTTCTTCCAATATTTTATATGTGGATAACCTTATCAACATATAAAACATTATATACCAATGCATTCAGAACACATACACAAATCGTCCACAACTTATCAACAAGAAGTTGTGTGTAACTTATGACTTGTTCACTCTATGTATTCATGGTAAATTATATGAAGAATATTAAGAAGTAAAGGGGTAGTATGATGGACTGCTTATCTGATGCATTGTTGCAAGAGGCATACGAGAAAGCGATAGAACTAAATCTCAACCATGACTTTATTCAAATGATTGAAGAAGAATTAAATAAAAGATCTCTAAACTAATAAAATGAATTGTTTATTTATCTCACTTTCATATGTATATGGATAATGATGTGAAGTCCTCAACTAATATTATTTCCTCACTCTTGTTTATCGATATATTATCATTCGTACCATGATAAATCCTTTATTTTCTGCAAAACTCACTACTCAATGTTTAGATTATCTTTTGCTAGCCGTAACACGCAAATTAATTTATGTTGACATATAAGACAGGCATTTAATTCTCATTTTTTTCAAAATATTAAATCCTCTCCTGAACATTATATTTTCATGATGCAACAAGATTATTTTTCGTTTCTTAGTAGGACAGACAATTTACTGTGATTCCTTCATATAGTAGTAAATAAGGGGTTCTTACAATCTATGGAGGTGAATCTATGTCTTCCTTTCTTTCTGCACTTACGGTTCTCATTAAAGAAATGCTCTTTTTTGTTTCATACGTCAAAAATAATACATTTCCTCAACCATTATCTACAAAAGATGAATTAAAATACCTGCAAAAAATGGAGGCAGGAGATCAAGATGCGAGAAATAAATTAATCGAACATAATTTACGTCTTGTAGCACATATCGTCAAGAAGTTCGACAACACAGGAGAATTTACTGAAGACTTGATTTCAATTGGTACTATTGGTTTAATTAAAGGAGTAGAAAGTTTTAAAGCTGGAAAAGGAACAAAGCTAGCTACATATGCGGCTCGCTGCATTGAAAACGAAATTTTAATGTATTTAAGAACATTAAAAAAGACTCGAAAAGATGTGTCCATTCATAGCCCTATTGGTCAAGACCATGAAGGTAATGAAATTAGTTTATTAGATGTCATTGAAGCTGATACAGAAAATATCTTTGAGTATATCCAATTAAATATGGAGATGAATAAATTGAAAGAACACTTTTCCGTCTTGACAGAACGAGAGAAAATTGTACTTATATACCGATTTGGTTTAAATAATGAAGAAGAGTTAACTCAGAAAGAAATTGCTGCATTACTTGATATATCAAGGAGTTATGTATCACGTATTGAAAAACGAGCACTCATGAAAGTTTTTCGATCCTACTTTAAAAAGGAAAATCAATATCCATCTCTAAACCCTTAATGTAAAGTGTTTGATCCTGTTTTATTTTTCCATCTTGCAGTAAATAGTATATAGGAAACGACGAAAATCCATGATTAACGTCGTTTCCTACACCTTACTTCTTACATTCAATTGACGATGTTTTTATTAGCTCAATAATTAGATTAGCAGCATTTTTTGCTGCAATCGTTAAAAATTCATTAAAAGTCATGCTCGATTCCACACCTGCTATATCCGAAAGTGCGCGGATAATGACAAATGGAATTTCGTATTGATGACACACTTGAGCAATTGCTGCTCCTTCCATTTCAGCAGCTAACATATTTGGAAAATAATCTAAAACAGCTTGAATCTTTTCTGGCTGATTCATAAATACATCGCCAGTTCCTATTAAACCAATTTCATTACGAATATCATAATCTCCAAGGATTTGTTTTACTTGTTTAATTAGTGATTCATCAGCTGAAAAAGTGGTTGGCATTCCAGGAACTTGACCAAGTTCATAATTAAATCCAGTCACATCCACATCATGGTGTACAACTTCTGAACTAATTACAATATCCCCCACTTCTAACTCTTTCGCAAATCCTCCAGCTGACCCTGTATTAATCACTATTGTTGGCTGAAATCGTTCCATTAATATTGTCGTTGCCATTGCTGCGTTAACCTTGCCAATTCCTGATTGCAGTAACACAACATCTTGATGTGCGATTGTACCTTCGATAAATATACTATTTGCTACTTGATGCTTTTTCTGTTCGGTCATTTGTTGTTGTAAGTAATCAATTTCTTCTTCCATTGCGCCAATGATTCCATACTTCAAAATTGTTCCCTCGCTTATCTTTTCTAAATATCAGTAGTCATTCAGAATAATTATAATGGTCTTTTAAATATTAAGCCTATCTATTTCGACTCACCTTTTCGAATATTATTGTTTATGGATGGTGTTTAAGTTTGTCCGCTTTCGTTGGCTGCCAACCTTCATCATCTACCCAGCGCAAATAAACTCGATAATAATCTTCTTGAGCATGATCAGAAACTGTTGCAATAACCTCTTGGTCTCCACCTCGTCCAATCCAATGCTCAATCATATCAGATTCTTTAATCCCGGTTACCATCACTAAAGCTCTACGTATCTCCAATCGATCATCAGATCCATCTTCATAAGTAGTTGTATGAGGACCCTCTTGTTCGGTTCCAACTGGATCCCAGTCACCTTTAAAGGCTGTAATAACATTCTCATCATTTGATTCAATTTCTTCGATAATGATATCAGATTCTTCATTTTCTTCAATTTCTTCTATCAACGTTTCATCTGACGTATTAGCATCTTCAGAATTGGCTTCTTCGGAATCAGCTTCCCCAGTTTCTTCTGTATGTTCTTCCTCATTTTCTGAAGACTCTATTTCTGCTTCCTGTGGATTGCCTTTATTACCAAACAAAAGTAGCGAAATAAAGAGAATTAAGAATAGGATGGAAAGACCAAAGAAAAATAGAATCTTTCGTTTTTGCTTCTGACGCTTATCATGTTTGACTGACCGTGTAACTCTTCTATACTCTGACACGTTCAATCCCTCCTCCTATGTAGGCGTATGATTTATTTATATGGATAAAAAAGAGAAACGAGCACTACTCATTTCTCTTTTTTGATATTACTCTACATTAATAATTTTGACTTTTATTTCTCCACCAGGAGTTGGCACCTGTACTTCTGTGCCTATTTCCAAGCCTAATAAACTTTTAGCCATCGGAGAATCATTGGAGATTTTCCCTTCAAATGGATCCGCTTCAGCACTTCCTACAATCACATATGTTTCTTCTTCCCCATCTGGTAACTCCACAAACGTTACTTTTCTTCCAAGACCTACAACATCCATATTTTCGTCATCACTTTCAATGATAACCGCAAAACGAATTGTTTTTTCTAACTGTGCGATACGTGTTTCTACAAAAGCTTGCTCTTCTTTTGCAGAATCATACTCCGAGTTCTCTGATAAATCGCCGAAATCTCGCGCAATTTTAATTCGTTCAACTACTTCTTTTCTTTTTTCCGTTTTTAATACATGTAATTCATTTTCAATTTTCTCTTTTCCTTCTTCAGTCATATAATAACTTTTTTCATTCGTCATTTTTAAAAACTCTCCTTTATTTCTCCCAATATTTATCACTTTATTTTTACACTAATAGACACGCCATCACCGATTGGGATGATGGACGTGTGGTAATCTGGTTGCTCTATTAGCCATGCATTAAATGCCTGGATTTTCTTTGTTAGTTGTTGCAGACGTTTATGATCCGCTTCTGATTCACCCGACACATAACCTTTAAACAGTATATTATCGCAAACAATCCATGTTCGAGCTTTTGTTAAAGGTTGAACAGCTGCAAAATACTGTTGATATTGCGCTTTTGCTGCATCAATAAATATAAAGTCATAACTCATTTCTTCTTTTACTAGCTGTTCTATGACTTCTAGTGCATCTCCATGCTTTATCAAAACATGTGCTGACTGGTCAAATTGTTGTACATTTTTTGTAGCTAGATCATACATGTCTTTGTCTTTTTCAATAGTTGTAATAGTTGCGGTTTCATGAACATCTAACATGCGAAGAGCGGAGTAGCCGATTGCTGTACCAATTTCTAAAATCGTATTCGGTTGATTCATTCGAATCAGTTGAGTTAAGAAGTTCATACTGACTGGTTCCATAATAGGAACTCGATGTTCTTTAGCAAAATGCTCCAGTTCTTGAAAAGATTCCGCATGTTCTGACAGATGATTCGTTAAATAATGTTCTAATTTATTCATATGTGATAGCTCCACGTTTTATTTCTTTATTCTTTTGATTTTGATTGTTCCTCTTCCAATTCATGCCATTCTTGCTCATATTGTTCTTTTACTTTTGTATGCTCGTCCAAAGTATGTGTATAGAAAGTTTCACCACTAGGTCTTGCATAAAAATATAGTTCATCAAAGTCTTTCCCCTCAGGGTGCACAACTGCCTGAATAGATTGTAAGCTAGGCGAGCTAATGGGGCCTGGAGGTAAACCCTCTTGTACATATGTATTATAAGGTGATTCTGTACCAATATCATCATATGTCATTAATACCTTATGTTCCCTATTAGCATATGCAGCAGTAATGTCACTTTGTAACTTCATATTGTCTTTTATTCGATTTATAAAAACTTGAGCCACTTTTGGACGATCTTCATCAAACTTAGATTCTCGCTCAATAATGGATGCTAACGTTAATGTCTCATGGATTGT
>JAPFCO010000022.1 GCA_026169505.1 Pseudogracilibacillus sp. | reverse complement strand
GTTTTTAGAACGAATGGGCTACGATAAATTAAATGATTTATCTGTACTCATTCCTCGTGCAAATCCAGATGCATGGGCTAAAATTGGTTTGAAGGCTGGTTCTAGTACATCGGGGGCAATAAGTGAAGAAGATGATAGCAAGCCTTCAGCACCTGGGTCTGTTCAAGCATCTAAAGATACGATCTCTTGGTCTGGAGCCAATGGTGACTTAATAGTTGGTTATCGTATTTATCAGTCTGGTGGCGATAAACTAATAGGCCACACAACAGATACTAGTTATGCAACACCAAAAAGTGATGGAGAATATTATGTTCGCGCTGTTAATTATTTTGGCAAAGAGTCCGACTCATCTAAAAAAGTAACAGTCAAAACATCAAATAATAAAGATAATAATAAAGAAAAAAACAAAGAGAAAGACAAGAACAAGAAAAAGGATCAGAAGAAAGAGAAAGACAAGAATAAAGACGACAACAAAGACAGTGATAAGAAAGACAAGGATCAAAAGGATAAGAAAGGTAAAGATCAAGAGAAAGAGAAAGAAAAGGAAGAAAAATCGGAAGATGATCCAAAAGATGATTCCGAAGATGATTCAAAAGATAAGAAGAAAAAAAATGAAAAAGATGATAAGAAGGAATAGTTCTTACATTTAATCAATTTCATCTTACAGTTTTATCGCTACATCTCTACATGATGTAATTGCGATGTAACGCTCTTAACTACATATTGTAGCGACGTGGCTGTTCTTGGTAAGGATGAAATTGATTTACATCATTAAAACAAACCCAGGTCTACGAAAAGTAGATCTGGGTTTGTTATATTCAACATACAATGATTTATTCATTCTTTAAACGATTTAGCAACTTCCACATCGTCAAATGCATATTCTGTTGTTCCGATAATTTGCGTCTTTTCATGTCCTTTACCTGCTATAAGGATAATATCGCCGGCTTCAGCATTACTAATAGCGGTTTTAATTGCCTCTCTCCGGTCTGGGATGCAATCAACTTCTTTCGTCATACCTTCCGTAATATCTTTTATAATCGCTTGAGGGTCCTCTGTTCTCGGATTATCTGAAGTAACAATCATTTTATCGCTATACTTCTCCGCTATTTTTCCCATCACAGGCCTTTTAGATGTATCCCTATCTCCACCACATCCAAATACTGTAATTAACTGATTGTTTTTTATATACACAAGCGTTTTTAAGGCATTTTCAAGTGCGTCAGGAGTATGAGCGAAATCAACCACTATTACTTTATTATCAATAACAATTCTTTCCATACGACCATCAATACCCGTAAAGGACTCAACATACGACTTAATTTCATTGAAACTTAGCCCCTCTAATCTTGCTACTGCAACCGCAGCTAACAAGTTAGATATATTAAACTCCCCTATCAAAGGACTTGTTATACGAACTGTTTCATGATGATGTGTAACATCAAATCGTGTATATTGCTCATTTAATTCTATATTTGAAGCATGGAAATCTGCTGCTCGTGATTCACCATAAGAAACAGTCTTTCCACGACTTAGCTTACTAAGTTCATTGAAATAAGAAGAATCTTTATTTAAAATACAATAATCATCTTGATTTGCATCCATAAACAATGTACTTTTCGCATGAAAGTATTCATCCATTGTTCCGTGAAAATCTAAATGGTCCACTGTTAAATTAGTAAATAACCTATATTTGTAATCAATCCCCTTTGTACGATTGAAATGCAAACCATGGCTCGTTACTTCCATGATATTGTAATCCGCTTCATGCTTTTGCATTTCATGAGCAATCTTCTGTAGCTCTAAAGGCGGTGGAGTCGTTGGTGTTTTCGGGTTGTCAATAATTAATTCATTATTAACAAATATACCGTTTGTTCCAATCAAACCTACATTTTTATGGTGGGATTGGAAGATATGCGAAAGAATAGAAGTTACACTTGTTTTACCATTTGTGCCTGTAACCGCAATATTAGTCATATCATTGGTTGGATTCCCATAAAAAGTTGAAGCAACCGGACCGATGATATCATTCGCATCTGCAACAACAAAATAAGGAATATTCGTATCAATTTTCTTTTCACTAATAAATGCGGACACTTTATTTTCTAACTCTTTATATACATCATGCGAATCAAAATGTTCTCCCTTTTGAAGGATAAATAAATCACCTTCATTTACTTCTCTTGTATCAGTACAAATTCCTAATACATCAATATCTTGATATGCTTCTTTATCCATGTCAAAAAAGCCCTTTAACAATTGGTTTAACTTCACTTAATACATCTCCTCGGTCCTTTTATATACTAGTATATGCCTTTTCCTATAATAAGAATCAACATATAAATAGATGAACAGTAGACACACAACATTCTATATTGCAGACCCAAGAATATCTAGTCTTTTATACGTAAAATGATTCATAAATGAGCTACATCATTACTCTTTAATGTCTATCTTTTAACCGTTTACCTGATTGAATAATAGACTCTTCCACTAGTACATCCAATGCATCAACACAGTAACTTTTATTTTTTTCTTCTAATGGAATTGTTGATAATTCTGTGCAAGCTAAAATAATAATATCACAATGATGATAATGCACCAGTTGATCAATGATTGCATCTAATGCTTCTGTTTTAAAACTATTGTTACTTTTAACATGATAAATAATATCCATCACTTTTTTCTGGATTGTATCTTCTAGCTCATGTAATTGCATACCCGCTTCCATAATTTCTTCTTGATATACATTACTTTTTATTGTACCGTCTGTTGCAAGAACAGCAACTCTTTTATTATTTCCTATTCGCTTATGTACATGCTGGACCGTTGATTTAATCATATGAATCACAGGAATATTCGTTATTGCTTGGATGTCTTCATAAAAATAATGGGTTGTATTACATGGGATTGCAATATGAGCTACTCCAGCTTGTTCTAAAATGACTATATCTCGCTTTATTAATTGTAAAAAAGGTTGTTTTACATTATTCATAATTGATTCCGTACGATCTGGTAAACTTGCATGATTTAAAATGACCATATCGAGATGTTCCTGGTCCTTACCCGCTTTCGTACGATCAATCACTCTCTCAAAAAAAACGGAGGTAGCGAAAGGTCCCATTCCTCCTAATACACCAAGTGTCTTTGCTTTCATCATAAGCACCTTTCTAGTAAGAAGTCATCATTAATAAGGTATTATTATCTACCTGAGTCAATTTCATCATTGCCTAAATCAGCTACGTCGCTACCACCTGTAGTTGGGAACGATTCAACTCAACTACAAATGGTAGTAGTGTAGGGATAAATCAGTATGATGAAATTGACTAACCTGTTATCTTTTTGACTACCTTACCTAACATCATTTTATTAAAATACATTCCTGGTTTTATATCATCCCAATCCCAAATAGCGTACGCTTTAGGGCGAATTAATGACTTGATGACAGATGGTACGGACAATTGCTTTGTTTGTACATAACCTTTAATTGCTAACAGATCCTCAAAGCCATACCAAAAGGCGTAATTAGTCGTTTTCGTAATCGCTTTAGGCTCTAATGGTTGTCCAATCATTTCACGATACGTAATATACGGAAAATTTAATCCTACTTTGTATAGCAAACTATTTAAATTTGTTATTCTAGCATTAATTTCAATTAAATAAAATTCTCCTGTAACCGCGTCTTTTTTGTATTCAATCTCTAGAAAACCTTTAAAACCAATCGCTTTTAAAAATGGCGCACTCAAATCATACAGTTCTGGGACATGTTTTTGGATCGTATATACCGATGCACCAAAGTTAATTGGATATTGTCGTAACTTTTGACATGTAGTCCAATGGGTCACTTCCAAGTCTTGATTCACATATGCATCAAACGTATACATATGATCATCAAATCCCGGGATAATTCGTTGAATAATTACTGCTTCGTTTGCCTCTTCCGCAAGTTGTAAACTCTCTTGTAATGACTCCATATTCTCTACTTGAAATAACTTCTTACGGAATTTTTTCATAAAAGATGGTGAGTCCACTGGCTTTACTAAACACGGAAATTGAATCATCGTTTCTACTTTATGATACAAATCAGTATCATTTGGTTGAACGGTTTCTGGTACACGAACACCATTATCTTTTGCTAAATGAAATAAGCTATCTTTATCCATCGCTTTCGTATATAATCCTTGCTCCGTTTGTGGAATATAATAATATGCTTTTAATTCATGTAAATATTCATCGATTACCTCGACATATGAATCATGACAAGGAATTAATACTGGAATTTCTTCTTGTCGTTTTGCATAATCAATTAAATACTTAATAAACATCTCTGTATCATCCCGATAATGGGGTACGACATGTTTCTCACTACAATATTTTGATACTCCACCATAACGCTCCTCTTCAGAGTAATCCATTGCTACAGTGTGGATATCGTGAATGCCAAGACAACGGATAGTACTTAGGCCTATATAGTAATTATTTCCTAAAATTACTGCTTTGTTTTTCACCTTTTCAGCTCCCGTATTATCTAATCATCTATTTATTGGACGATTGCGAAGTTCTGTCAATGCGATCTTAGCACCATGGTCCATTCCTTGACAGCCCGCCAACAAAAGTAAATCTTCTTTTGTCGCCTTTTCTATTCCTTTATGAATCGCTTCATCTAATTCATCATACAGTAAAACATTTATATTAGCCGCTTCGACCACATCTACAAATGCTTTTAATTCTGATTCCGTCACTTCATCCCTATGGGTAACATCTGAAATGCTTTTCGTGATGATAATTTCATTTACATCCAACTTCTTAGCCCATTTTACAAATGCTTCAGCATTTTCCTGATTCACGATGGCTCCTCTTTGACCCCTAACGGCATAAATCAGTTGCAAATTCTTATAATCCATTAAACTGATTGTTTCCAATGTCACATCAATATTACCTGGATTGGCAAAATGATCATCAATTACCGTCAGATCTTCTTCATAAATGAATTCAAATCTTCTGTTAACACCTCTAAATTCTTTTAACGCTTTCTGTATCGTAGTAACAGGTACACCATTTAGCATACTAATTAATATAGCTATCATCGAATTTGAGACAGAATGCAATCCCGGAATCGCCAATTCAATTGGAAATTCCATTGGTTTAATAATTTGATTATTCGTATGAATCGGCTTTAAAACACTCACATTAAACTTAGCTCGTCCAGTTGAAAGATCTAAATCTTTCACACAAATATGTCCTCTTTCTTCCTCTACACTAAATGTGATTGGTGTTGCTGCTGTTTGCTCCAATAAATCTTTCGTGTACACACAATCTAAATTTAAAACAGCAACGCTATCTTTGCTTGCCTGTTTTATTAAACGAGTTTTTATTTCAACATACGCTTCAAATGACCCATGTGTATCAATATGTTCTCGATTAATATTATTTAACGTAACAATATTAAAATCAACTGTGTCTACTCGATGCATCTCCTGTGCTGCAGATGATACTTCCATCATGACGTGGGAGGTATCCTTTTCTTCCATCTCACTGAAATACTTTTGCAAATCTAATGATTCTGGTGTTGTAAGATCGGAGGGAATTAATTGATGATCTATTTTTACATTGATTGTACCAAGTAACCCCGTCTTTAATCCATGCTTTTCTAAAATTGCGTCTGTCATAAAAGCTGTTGTTGTTTTACCATTCGTTGCGGTAATACCAATTGTAGTCATTTTATTGGAAGGGTAATCATAATAGGCGGCTGCGAGTTGTGCTAATGCCATTCTACTATTCTCTACGCGATATTGTGCAATTGGGAGTGTCTTATTAAACTCCTCTACAACAGCAACTGTTGCCCCTTTATTCATTGCATCTTCTAAATAAAGATGTCCGTCCGTTTCATATCCTTTCACACAGACAAATAGATCATTTTCTTGTACGTCTCCAGAATGATATGCTATTCCAGAAATGAAAAAATCCCCTTCATTATAACAATCAATCATATTTAATGATTTTAAAAGGGTGCTCAATTGCATATATATCTCTCCATTCGATAAGGTTACCATTTGTTCCAATTATAAAAATTATATATCTAATTCCTACATTCTTCAAGAGAATAAGAGCTTCACAGACTAAAAAAACTAGTGAACAATAACGTTCGCTAGTTTTTCTTCTGCTATTCAAGCTCAACTTCTAAAATAATAATTTCTACCCGACGATTTTTTGCCATATTCTCTTCTGTATCATTTTTCGCTATCGGATTTACTTCCCCATGTCCTATTAGCGAAAAGCGTTGTTCATCTAAATCAAAGTTATTAAGCAAATAACGAATAACACTTGATGCACGAGCACCCGATAATTCCCAGTTAGAGGGATAACGATAATTAGCAATAGGCCTTGTGTCTGTATGTCCTTCAATACGAACATGATTTGGTATTTCTTCTAATAGAATACCGACTTCATTTAAAAACAATTGACCAGATTCTAATACTATCGCTTCCGCAGGCCTAAAGAGAATACTATCTTGTAATACTAAAACAACACCCTCTTCTGTACGCGTTGCAGTAATGTCATCCGTTAGGTCCTCTTCTTCTAGAAACTGCTGAACGTCATCCATTAGATTAGCTAATGCATCCTCTTTCTTTTCCCATGCTTCTAAATAATCCATCATACCGTCTACATCCATTTCTTCTTCTACTTCATCTATATCATCAGAGAGAGAAGTATTAGAAGGCGGTCCTTCTACAGGAGTAGTTGATGATAAAAAATCTAAAATAGCTCGATCTTGAAACGAATCTGTGATCATATCAAACTTCTGCATATCAATTTGTGACATAGAAAATAATAATATAAAAAAGACTAATATTAAAGTTATCATATCTGAGTACGTTACCATCCACTTTGGTGAACCTTTTTTTTGTGGTCTTCTTTTACGATTCATACAAGCTTTCCTCATTCACAGTCCGAGATACATCAACTTGCTTTGTTCCATATAAATAAGCGGTCAATTTCTCTTCTAAAATACGTGGATTTTGCCCAGATTGCACACCAATAATACCTTCAATAATAATCTCTTTCATATAAATATCATCTTCTGTCTTATTCGCTAATTTACTTGCCATTGGTAAGAATACTAAGTTAGCAAGTACTGTACCATATAACGTTGTGATTAAAGCCACTGCCATATTCGGTCCTAGACTAGCAGGGTCATCTAAACTATTTAACATAAGAACTAACCCTACTAACGTTCCGATCATTCCCCAAGCTGGAGCATATTCACCAGCTTTTTCAATGATGAGTCGTCCTTTGTAATGACGTTCTTCCATTGCTTTAATCTCTGCATTCATTATTTCATGAATAACATCTTGTTCAATACCATCAACTGCTAATAAAATACCTTTTTTAATAAATTCATCTTCTACTTCATCCAATTCAATTTCTAACGATAATAAGCCATCTTTACGTGCCTTATCGGATAAGTGAACAAATTGTTTAATCAAACTTTGTATATCAAAGTCTTCTTTCTTAAATGCTTCACTTACAACCTTTGGGACTAATTTTATTTCTTCCATTTTAAAATTAATAAATAAAGAACCAATCAATCCACCGATAACGATAAAAATCGAGGCAATATCGATAAAAATTGCTAAACCTTCACGACCGCCATTTGACACAATCGCTAACATAATCATAATAAAGCCAATAGTAATACCAATCGGAGTAAGTATATCTCTTTTTCTCATTGAGCCAATCTCTCCTACTTGAACTAATATGCAAATTGCTTCTTACGTTAATATCGGTTTTATTATAAAATTGTTTAGTCATTTAGTGATTTTCATAATTCGTATTTAGCGCCACATCACTACAACATGTAGTGATGTAGCTGATTTGGGTAATTATGAAATTCACTCCATTTAAATCAATTGTATAATTACAAAAAAAGCCACGAGGCTAAAGTATGTAGTTAAGAACGGTACAACAAACTACATGTTTTAGCATCATGGCGTTAAATCCGTATGATGAAATTAACTAATTTCTTCTATTTATTTAACTGATTTAGTTGAGTCTCTTTCAATCATTCGGTGTGGCAAAATAACCGTATTTTCTTCTACTTCTTCTTTATTCATATATTTTGTTAATAAACGCATTGCAACAGCACCTAGATCATACATTGGCTGCACGATCGTCGTTAAGGTTGGACGAACCATCATCGAAATTCTCGTATTATTAAAACCAAATACTTCTATATCATTTGGTACATGTAAGCCTTTGTCCTGGACTCCGTGAATCACACCTACACTCATTTCATCTGTTGTTACAAAGATTGATTTAGGCTGATCTCCTTGTTTCTCAAGTAATTCAGTTACTCCATCAATTCCACCATTATAACTCGATTCATTTTCAATAATATAATCTTCATTCAACTCAATATTAGCTTCTTTTAAAGCACGTACATATCCTTGATATTTCAAGCCATTATTTTGAATATGGTCTCCACCTGTTATAAGCGCTGGTTGAGTCTTTGTCGTTTCAATTAAATGTTTTGTAGCTTCATATGCAGCCTGCTCATAATCAATATTAACAGACGGTAGTTCATTCGATTGATCATTTGTCGCCGCTAGGACTACAGGAACTCGAGATGTTTTAAATTGATTCGTATGTTCCTCCGTTATTTCTCCACCCATAAACACAATTCCATCTACTTGTTTTTCATACATCGTATTAATTAAATGGAGTTCTTTGTCTTTATTTTGATCTGAGTTACTTAAAATAATATTATATTTATACATTGTGGCAATATCTTCAATTCCACGAGTCAGTTCCGAAAAGAATGTACTTGAAATATCTGGGATAATCGCACCTATTGTTGTTGTCTTTTTACTTGCTAACCCTCTTGCCACCGCATTTGGACGGTACCCTAGTTCTTCAATCGTTTCTAATACCTTTTTTCTTGTAGTAGGTTTCACATTTGGGTTCCCGTTTACAACTCGTGACACAGTTGCCATCGATACATTTGCTTCTCTTGCTACATCATAAATTGTTATACTCATTACAAGCCTCCTCCGACCTTTTATCTTTTTCTAATTTCATCATATCCTAGCTACGATAAAAACACAAAAAATATACAGCAGACTCAGTTGGTCCACTGTATATTTCATGTTTAAAATATTACTTTATGCGTGCTTCAAAGTTCACAACTTCATCATAGAATTTATCGAACATTTCAAGGTCCATTTGTTGTTGTGAGTCTGATAACGCTACAGCTGGATCTGGGTGTACTTCTGCCATAACAACATCTGCACCAATTGCAATCGCAGCTTTAGCTGTTGGAATTAACAAATCACGTCTACCCGTGGAATGTGTTACGTCCACCATTACTGGTAAATGTGTTTCTTGCTTTAAAATAGGTACAGCTGAAATATCTAATGTATTTCTTGTTGCTGTTTCGTATGTTCTAATTCCACGTTCACAAAGAATGATATTACCATTTCCGCGTGAAATAATGTATTCTGCTGCATTAATAAATTCAGCAATTGTTGCAGATAGTCCTCGTTTTAAAATAACTGGCTTGTCTGCTTCTCCTGCTTTTTTCAGTAATTCAAAGTTTTGCATATTTCTTGCACCGATTTGAATAACATCAATATAATCTTGTGCCTCTTCTATATCAGCTGGATTCACAATTTCACTAACAACCGCTAGATCATGTTCATCAGCAACACGTTTTAAAATTTTCAATCCTTCTAATCCTAAACCTTGGAAATCATATGGAGAAGTACGTGGTTTAAATGCTCCACCGCGTAATAATTTTAATCCTTTTGCCTTTACTGCTTCTCCCACTTTTGCTGTTTGTTCATAGCTTTCTACAGCACATGGTCCAAAAATAAACTGTGTATCTCCATTTCCAAATGGAACACCTTTAATATCAATTACTGTATCTTCCGCTTTGCGTTTGCGGGATACGAGTAAAGCTTTTTGTTGATCGTCTTCTTGAATTTCTAAACCTGCTTTAAAAATCTCTTTAAAGATATGTTCAACTGTCGCATTTTTAAATGGACCATCGTTATGGCTAACAATATGGTTAAGCATGTCCCTTTCACGAACTGGGTCAAATTTTCTCGTACTTTGCTTACCTTTTATTTCACCAATTTCTTGGACAATTTCCGCACGTTTGTTAATCAACTTTAATAAGTCTAAGTTTAACGTGTCAAGCTGCTCACGTAAATCTTGCATATTCCCGTTAGTCATTTTCCCGTCTCCCTTTGTTAATTGATAATTAGAACAATTATATCTTACTATGTGCACTTTGTCACATAATAAGATATGTATAGAGATTATATACTTTTCTGAACTATTAATCGAATAAAACAATTGCTAGAATTCAAATAATAGAACCAAAGCTTACTATATATCGAAATAAATAGTAGATCACATGAATTGGTGTGCTTGTTTTAGCATTGTCGCGATAAATCTGGATGATGAAATTGATTAAACTATAAAAGGACTAAAAAGCTTGTATAAGAATAATCCTTATACAAGCTTTTGCTCATTATTCGTCTTTATTAAGTTCATCTTTAATATTTTCAGACGCTTCTTCTACTTCGTCTTTAATATTTTTAGCAGTTTTTTCTAACTCTTCTTTTTTATCTTTTGTTGCATCTTTCGCTTGCTTACTAACATCTTTCGCCTTATCTGCAACAGCTTTTGCTTGTTCACTAACATCTTTCGCGAGATCTTTTGACTTCTCACTTACGTCTTTTACTAATTCTTTTGATTTAGATGTAACGTCTTTTGTTTTCTCTGTTACTTCTTTCGTAAGTTTCGTTGTCGAATCAACCGCTTGTTTCGTTAGTTCAGATCCTTTCTCTTTCAGCTCAGAGCCCTTTATCTTAGCTTGATCTACATAGACAGTACCTTTTTCTTGAACATTCAATCGGAGATCGTCCGCTCTATCTAAAGCTTGTTTTGTACCTTTGTTAATATCACTGCGCAGTTCTCTACCCGTTTTAGGGGCAAATACAAGTGCAAGTGTTGCACCAACAACACTTCCAATTAATGCACCCGTGATAAAACTTAAATTTTCATTATTACTCATATACATCTTCTCCTTCTTTAATTTTTACGGTTTCTCCAAACATTTAAAACCGCTGTTCCCCATTTTACTGCTTCTGTTGCTTTATCTACATCGTCATCTGCTGAATTAGAAATTTTTGTAGACATTTTCTTCACAGAATGTGTCAGGTTATTAAATGTATCACCGATTTCTTCTACTCCATCGAATACACTATTCAGTTTAGCAACTTTATCATTAATATCTTCTGCTAAATCATTTGTTTTCTGAAGTAGTAAGGTTGTTTCTGTTGTAATACCCTCTAGTTGCTTTTCTACCCCTTCTAATGTGTCCGCAACATTGTTTAATGTACGTTGTGTTGCTTTAAGCATTCCGGCTAAATACCCTACTAAAACCGCAAATGCAAGTGCTACAATAATTACTGCTATTGCTATTGCTGCATACATCGCTGTCAACTCCTCTTCTTTTCGTTAAAATACATTTAAATCGGTATGTACAAATTAGAACCCCTCTTTATAGCAATACCCAATTTAAAAATAGTAAAACATTCCTCTTGTCTATATAGTAACTGATAATGTCATTTATTTCACGAGTTCCACTAGTCTTTTTACAATTTTCTTGAAAAACATGAAAAAAATCAAAAAAGTGTTTATAATATTAACATTATAAACACTCCTATGACGTTTTCATGTATATTTCGACTTATTCTTCATACTTTCTTCATATGCAATTTGAAACTTCTGAATATCTCCCGCACCCATAAAAATCAGTACGCTATCTTCATATTGCTGTAGAACCTCTATATTATCCATTGTTAATAATTCGCTATTCTCAACTTTTTCTTGTAAGTCTTGAATCGTCAACTCACCCGAAGACTCACGAGCGGAGGAAAAGATATCACATAAATATACATGATCTGCTAAATTTAAACTTACTGCAAACTCATGTAAAAATGTTTTTGTTCGTGTAAATGTATGTGGTTGGAAAATAGCGACAACCGATTTTTCAGGATATTTCCTACGGGCAGAATCAATTGTAGCTGTCACTTCGATTGGATGGTGAGCATAATCATCAATAATAACTTGCTCTTGGATTTTCTTCTCTGAAAATCTTCTTTTCACACCACGAAACGTGCTCAGTTGATGGATGATTGATTTATCCATTTCCTCATAATGACAAAATGCGATAATCGATAAAGCATTCAAAATATGATGGTTACCATGTAGTGGTATCATGAATGTATCATAATACGTATTCCTTACAAATACATCAAACTCTGTACCTTCTGGTGTTTCTTTAATATTGTTCGCTTGAAAATCATTGGATGCTGAGAATCCATAATAAATAATGGGAACTTTTGTTTGAATATGTTGTAAATGCTCATCCTCACCACAAGCGATAATACCCTTTTTAACATTGTTTGCTAGTGATTGAAAGGCATTAAAAACATCATCAATATCAGTAAAATAATCTGGATGATCAAAATCAATATTCGTAATGATTGCATAATCTGGTTTGTAATGTAGGAAATGGCGCTTGTATTCACAAGCTTCGAATATGAAATGCTCACTATCTTCATGACCTTTTCCTGTACCATCACCAATTAAATAGGATATAGGCATACTTTGATCTAATACATGCGCTAATAATCCAGTTGTGGATGTTTTACCATGTGAACCAGTCACGGCGACACTTGTATATTGATTCAGCCATTCCCCTAAAAACTCATGGTATCTATGAAATGTCGCACCTAATTCACGAGCACGCTTAATTTCTATATGATCTTCAGAAAATGCATTTCCCGCAATAATCGTATGGTCTTTATTAATATTGTCTGCTGAAAAAGAGTAGATTGGAATGCCCTTCTCCTCTAACTCTTCTTGTGTAAAAAAAACTTTATCTACATCAGATCCTTGCACGGTTTCTCCAGAATCGTGGAGAATTTGTGCAAGGGCACTCATACCTGTACCTTTAATACCAATAAAATGGTAAGTTGTCATAATGAACCTCCATAAAACATCATTAGAATACTCAAGATGAGACAAGCTTCTAATTGAACTGCTTTTATTCTTTTATTTTTATTCTTTATATATTACTTCTTCGAGACGATCATTCGGGCGAAGTTTCCTACCTTCTTTAGCTGAATGACTGCCATTTAACAATACATTATCCCCTGTAAATCCGATATTTATTTTAAGTAAGCTGCTACCAATTCCATACATATCAACAGGAACAGATTGGCTCTCAAAGTATTCGATTCTTTCTTCTGTAAAACCTCCACTTGCAACAATCTTTACATAAGTAAATCCTTCTTCATCCAACGCTTTTCTTAAAGCGAAAATCAGCTCTGGATTTACTCCTCGTGGATCAAAGGTTCCCATTAAGTGATGGTTTCGTAAAAAGTATTTGTCTACTAAAGTTCGCGACGTATCCAAACGAACTGCTTCTAATTTTCTACCATATTCTCTGGCAACTTTCAAAGAATCTGTAATCACATCATTATTATAATCTACTAATGCCATTAAATCATCTTCTGGAAACATTTCATGATATGCATTTGTTGCTGCAACAATATCACCACGGAACATTTGAATAAGGGCGTGTGGCATCGTACCCATACCTTCTCTACCCCACCACTCATTCATTGCATGTGTTGCTTGTGCAGTAGATCCACCAATAAAGGCAGCATACCCATCACCAGCCTGTTGTGTATAATGATCATCACGGTCGCCCATGAAAATAACTGGCTTTTGTTTGCCTGAAGTTCTTGCTGCTTTTACAACATTATATACATTTGTAGCAACAGAAGTTCTTCTAGAAAAAATCCCGTCAATGATCCCTTCTAAATAACCAAAATGTTGATAGGGGCCTGTAATAGTTAAGACCGATTCAAATGGTTTTATTTTATCTCCATCTTTTAATGACTTTATTTCCAATGATTCTGGATGATCTGCGAAAGTATGTATTAAAGCAATTACTTCGTCAGTTCCACATAATACGGCATTTTCCTTTTGAAAAAATTGCATTGTAACAATATTTTGAGGAAAATTCTTTTCAACAATCGATCGTGTTTTTAAAAAATAAACAGATGAAAACCAACCGTCTTTAATTCGTTCGTCTAATTTAAAAGTTTTATTTGTCAATCGTTTAATTTTACCTTGTAATTTTTGTTCAATTTCTTTCATAAAGGAGACTCCTTCATACAGATTCTATTTTTAAAATATATCATCAATTTGTGATTTTGTAACAAGTACCTCACGTGGCTTTGATCCATTTGCAGCTGATACAATCCCTTTTTGCTCGATTGTATCAATTAACCGTGCTGCTCGATTATAACCTATTCTAAACCTTCTTTGCAATAAGGAAGTGCTAGCCTGACCATGTTCCACGACAAATGAAATAACGTCTTGTAATAATTCGTCTTCATCCTCGTTTTCGACTTCTAACAATAGTTGTTCCTGTTCAAATAAATAATTCGGTTTTGCGATTGAACGAGCAAAGGTTGCCACACGATCAATTTCATCGTCTGAAACAAATGGGCCTTGTAGTCTGACACTTTTACTTGAACCATTTTCAATGAATAACATATCACCTTTACCTAGTAATTTTTCTGCACCATTTGTATCCAATATCGTTCTAGAATCAACTTGGGAAGAAACACTAAAAGCAATACGTGTTGGGATATTTGCTTTAATTAAGCCAGTAATCACGTCAACAGAAGGTCGTTGTGTTGCTAATAATAAATGCATTCCACAAGCGCGTGCTTTCTGTGCAATTCGACAAACGGCATCTTCTACTTCTTGAGGAGATACCATCATTAAGTCTGCTAATTCGTCAATGACAATAACGATATATGGCATTTTTTCTGCTGCACGCTGTTCTTTCTCCATTTTTTCATTGTATCGCTGAATATTTCGAACGCTCGCTTCTGCGAGTTTCTCGTAGCGGGTTTCCATTTCTTCTACTGCCCATTTTAATGCTATAGTTGCCGCCTTTGCATCTGTAATGACAGGGCTAATTAGATGTGGAATTCCGTTATATGGCGTTAATTCAACCATCTTAGGGTCGATCATCATAAACTTCACATCTTCATGACTTGCTTTATATAACAAACTCAAAATGATGGAATTAATGCATACACTTTTTCCAGACCCTGTTGCTCCCGCGATTAAACCATGGGGCATTTTATCGATTGTTGTAATTAATGGTTCTCCTTCAATCGTTAATCCTAATGCAATTGTTAAATCGGAAGTAGATTGCTCAAATGCTTTTGCTTCAATAATTTCTTGTAGACTTACTACTTGCGGATGTTGATTTGGTACTTCAATTCCTATCGTATTTTTACCTGGTATTGGTGCTTCCATTCGAATATCTTGTGCTGCCATATTTAATTTTATGTCATCAGATAATCCACGGATGCGACTTACCTTCACTCCCAATGCTGGTTGAATTTCAAAGCGAGTAACGGAGGGTCCTTGTGTTACATTAACAACCGTTGCATCTACATTGAAATGTTCTAACGTTTGATTCAGTAGATGCTGTTGTTGTTGTAACCAAAGGCGATCACTATCATCAGGTTCTATCGGATCATTTAATAAATAGTTCGGAACTGGTATAAACGGATCTTTTGGTTCGATTGACTCCATCGGTTCGACTGGTTCGTTCGATTCGACAACTGTCTCAGTTTCTTGTTCCGGTTGCTCATACACACTATCATTATATACATTCAACACTGTTTTGATCGGTGAGTTTTCTTCCCCTTTATTCTTGGGTTTTTCATCTGGTTGCTGTATTTCTTTTTGTTGCTGCAATTCTATTTTTTCTAATTGTGCCCTTTGTTTTAATTCTGTTAAGATTTGCTGTCGTTTTGCCGCATTTCTAAATGGTTTTCTTTGTTCGTCTTTCTTTTCAGTTTGCTCGATCTTTTGACTCTTTGAGGACGTATGACCATCACGAACTTTAAAAACTCGGTCCAATTCATCAGGTCTTGTATATCCCGCTAATTTATTCTCTTTCGTTTCTTCCTGGTGCACAGGCGCATCTACAGTTGGCAGTGTAACATTTGTTTCTTCTCTTTCCTTTTGTCTACGAATATATGCAGGAACATCTTCTAATTCTTTCGCATTTTTCTTGCGCTCATATCCTGCTTTTAATGAATGATGTTCTTTATGTGGCCGCTTCGTTTTTCGATTGCGGTTTGGGTTTCTTGGCAACGCAGAACTTACAGAAGCCCTTTCTTCTGCTAAGTATTCATCCGGAATTACTGGGAAGCGAAATGCTGCATCATGCCTTTTAGGATATTGATAGGCAACTTTTGTATTTACTGGTTTTCTATAGGTAGGGTGTGTTCGATAAACCGGATCACCGTTCTGCTCCTTCATTTCTTCTTCTATCTCTATTTCTGTTTCTTCAAAGAAAAAGTCACTTACACGCTTTTTCCAATTATTCGACGACATATTCATCACCTACTTTTCAATTTCAATAAGATGCATTCTATTTTATCAGTTTTTTGTCTTATTTACAGCGTTTATAGGGAAATTGAGTCGAAAGGACTTCATTTCTTTTTGTTTCTCGGTTTGTTTTTAGCTAAAATAAATACTGGTTCTAACTTTTTATCTTCATAAATAAAGGCCAATGATGTGATTGGAATTCTTCCCTCTGCAAAAAACTGCATAGTCATTTGGGCTAAAATGTCATATCCTGTATCATTTTGGACATCGGCAAGAATGAGTACGTCTTGATGGGGTACTGCAACAGCTAATTCACCTGTGCATTTCTTGCTCATTTCTTCTAGAAAGGATTCATTTAAAATTCTACTAGCATCATAGCCATCTTGTGTAGCAACGAAATAAAAATCATTATCGCTTACAGTATCTACTTTGAATTCAGTTGACAATGAACGTACATTAAACAACGCATTTTCATGAATACGTTCAGCAGTCCAATTTTCCGATTGTAGAAATACTTCATCAATTAGTCGATATGATTTACCTAAGTCTAATGCATAAAATATTCTCGTTTCCGCTGTATGTTCCCTTGTTACCAGTGGTGTACCATCCTTTTTTTCTGTTGGAAAAGAAGTTGAACGAATGACAGGAAATATATGTTTTTCCATCCCTGTTAATTGATGCTCTTCGTTCATTATAGTTAACGCTTCTTCTAGGTGATCAACAAGTTCATCAATCGCTTCATTTCCACGTTCATTATACTTGGCAATTACTTGTGGTAAACGAACAGAAATTCCCTTTTTCGATTCTTTCCATTCAATTCGAAATACATCATTATCACGTTTATATGAGGTCCGAAATTCTGGACTTTTAAGTCGTTCTTCTAATATTTTCTTCATTTTAATACTTGTCATCTTCATCAAAAGATTCCTCCAAAATAAATAGGACAATATTTTCTGTTTCCTATGTTTATAACCTATTCTACCACACTTTGGCTTCCCTCTATAATAAATAAGTTTCTCCCTTTAGCCGAAGGGATATTCTCTATTTATCAAGTGAAAGGGACTAGTCTCTTTTAACTATAGATAATTTCTAAACATAATTTATTTACTTGTGAATAGTAAGCCTTGTAGCGTGAAATCAACTATCAATTTTGATTTGTATCATGATAATCTATACGCCGGAAAGTTACCATGAACTTATAAATGCTAGCAGCGTGGCATTAAATCCGGATGATGAAACTAATTACATTCTTGTACATGTAAAAAGATGTTTGTTTTATTTTTTTGAAGATTCAACGTATAATGAGGGTTGGAGGGATAATTATGCAATTAACAGTATATTTGGCAGGAGAAATTCATTCGGATTGGCGTGAAGAATTAAAGCAGATGGCAAAGGATAAAAGTTTACCACTTTCATTCGTTGCTCCACAAACAAACCATGATCGTTCAGACGATATTGGTGAAGCAATCCTAGGTGAACAACCTGGAAATCTTTATAAAGACCATGCGGCATCTAATATTAATAATTTCCGTACAGAAGTAATGCTCCAGAAAGCGGACATCGTCATAGCATTATTTGGAGAACAATATCGCCAGTGGAACACTGCGATGGATGCAAGTGCAGCAATTTCATTAAATAAACCAACTATTATCATCCGTCCAGAGTCACTCATTCACCCATTGAAAGAATTATCGAACAAAGCGAATGTAACAGTTGAAACAGTAGATCAGGCGTTACAAGTATTAGAGTATATTTACGAATAAAAGAAACTATTGCGTGATAGACAATTGAAATGTCACGCAATAGTTTTTCTTTTTACTATATCAACTTTAAATTACTTCCTGTTTTTGGCACCATATTCCATTTGCCCTTTTAATAATGTCACAATATGAGCAAACATTGCCGCACGGCTAATATGATCATTTGAAAAAATCCCGATTGCACCTTCATGATGCCTAATGTCTTCTCTTTTTGTATATTCATTCATTATATCACTTAGTTCTCGACCAGCATGTATCTCCTCAATAAATTGAGATGGCAAGGCAATCCTTGCACCTGAGGCAGTATATACCACCCCGTCCAGCGTCGCAATCGCTCCCCAATTTGTAAGATATAATTGATTATTAAGATACATCACACCGCCTTCTAAGCCGATTGCAACGGCATTCCCAGATAATTGTTGGGCATTTTTTGCTCGATTTATCGCTCCATTTAATGTTTCCTCATCACCAATTGGCTGTGAGGACACGTCAGAAGAAACCGTTACAGATATAATATCTGCCTCAGAAAATACTGAGGTGACCGCTGCTACTTTTGCTTTATTAGAAGAACCAATGACAATTTCCACTGCATATCGCACCTTTTTATTTCGAATCTACTTAGAGCGAATTGAATCAACTGTCGTTTGATCAGTCGCTTTCACTAAATTTACAAGTAACTCTTTTGCCGCTGCATAATCGTCCACATGAATGATGGAAGAAGAGGTATGAATATAACGTGCACAAATACCAATAACAGCTGATGGCACACCATCATTCGCTGTATGTACTCTCCCGGCATCTGTTCCGCCTTGTGAGGCGAAATATTGATAAGGAATATCATTTGATTCGGCAGTATCTAAAACGAATTCACGCATTCCTCGGTGCGTAATCATCGTCCGATCGACAATCCGTAAAAGTGCACCTTTTCCTAATTGGCCAAACTCCGTGTTACTTCCACTCATATCATTTGCTGGAGATGCATCAAGCGCATAAAAGATATCAGGTTGAATTAAATGTGCGGCTGTTCCTGCCCCACGAAGTCCAACTTCTTCTTGAACAGTTGCCCCTGAATATAATTGGTTTGGCAACACATCATCTTGCAACTCTTTTAATAATTCGATTGCTAACCCACATCCATAACGATTATCCCATGCTTTAGCTAAAATCTTCTTCTCATTTGCCATCGGCGTAAATGGACAAATTGGAACAATCGTATCTCCAGGGGTTACACCAATTTCTAATACGTTTTCTCGATCGTCCGCACCGATATCAATTAACATATTTTTTATGTCCATTGGCTTATTTCGTTTTTCTGCCGTTAGTAAGTGAGGAGGAATCGATCCGATAACTCCAGTTACGACACCCTTCTTCGTCATAATTTGTACTCGTTGTGCCAACAATACCTGGTTCCACCAGCCACCTAATGGTTGAAACCTGATCATTCCATTTTCAGTAATCTGAGTAACCATGAAACCCACTTCATCCATATGACCAGCAACCATCACACGAGGACCTTCTCCGT
>JAPFCO010000346.1 GCA_026169505.1 Pseudogracilibacillus sp. | reverse complement strand
GCCTTTAATTGCTTGGACTATTCTTTCTTTTGAGCATTTACATTGGAAGCGTACAGGCATCGTCTCTAAAAACTTTATCTCTTCACCTTCGAACAATCTCTGTAAAATTTGTTCTGGCGTATTACCTTCTTGAACTAATGTAGAAATTGCCGGAAATGATTCAATCGCTTGTTCCACTTTTGTAATAACTTCTTCCTCCGCTCCAGGCATGAGTTGAATAATAAATCCGCCTGCAGCTAGTATCGAATGATCGGGATTCACTAATACCCCCGCGCCAACAGCAGAAGGTATTTGTTCTGACGTAGCGAAGTAAGAAGTAAAGTCTTCACTCACTTCACCAGAAATTAACGGAACTTGACCTGTGAAGTAATCTTTTAAGCCTAGATCTTTCACAATACTCAACATTCCTTCGCCAACAGCTCTTTTAACGTCCAACTTTCCCTGCTCATTAACAGGAAAATCTACATGTGGTTGGAGAACGTAGCCTCGCACTTCTCCCTTTGCGTTCCCATCTGCAACAATTGCACCTAGTGGTCCATCGCCCTCTACTTTCGCCGTAACGGTATCTTCTCCTTTTAACATCGCCCCCATCATTGCAGTAATTGTTAATGTACGACCAAGCGCAGCTGATGCTGTTGCCCATGTATCTTGTCTGATTTGTGCCTCTGCTACTAAATTCGTTGAATGCACCGCATAGGCACGTACTTGATCATTATATAATGTAGCTTTAACTAAATAATCTATCATTTATTTCCCGTCCTTACGTAAGTTTTTATTTTTTTCATAAATTATATATAAGCCTTTTAAGGTCAGATGCGTTTCGACATAGTCTATTGTATCAGAACCAAGAGCAATTAATGATGCCAGTCCACCAGTAGCAATAACAGTTGGTTTATCCGCCATATTCGATTGCATCCGGGTCACGATGCCATCCACTTGCCCTATATATCCATAATATACCCCGGATTGCATTGCCTCTACCGTGGAACTTCCAATTATATTATCTGGTTGCTCAATTTCAATCTTCGGTAATTTGGAGGCTTTACTATAAAGTGCTTCCATCGATACTTTAATTCCTGGAGCAATAATTCCTCCCTGATACGTCTGATTTTCATCAATTGAACAAAACGTTGTCGCCGTTCCAAAATCAATAATTATTAGGGGAGTATCATATAAAGAAATAGCACCTACCGCATTTACAATTCTATCTGCACCTATTTCTTTTGGGTGTGGATAGCTAATTTCTAAAAATGTATCTACTTCCTCTTTTCCAACTACTAATGGGTCAAGTTCGAAATAATTGACACACATTTTTTCTAGTTCTTGCATAATTGGTGGGACTACGGAAGAAATGATGATGCCATTAATTTGTGAAAAAGCTAATCCTTTATACTCAAATAGCGATTGAATGAGCATACCAAATTCATCTTCTGTTTTATGGCGATCTGTCTGGATCCTCCATTCGTATTGCAGGTCCCCTTGATTAAAAACGCCAAGGACGGTGTTAGTATTCCCAATATCTAGAACAAGTATCATTGTTTCTTTACGCTCCTTCATTCACGCCTTACCTTATAATTGTAATCAGGATCCAAGGGAAGGTGACATTTACTTCATTAAATATACCATAACTTAAATCAATAAATGAACCATTCTGTCCTATCGCATTCATTTTTCCTTAAGTCGTCTTATGCGATGAGTGATTAGGAACTTACTTATATACCCGGACTTACTTTTCCCATTAAAAAAGCCCTTATTACATAACGTTATGTAATAAGGGTTTTTTCGTATTTATAACGATAAAAGCGGGATTATTTATCCTCTTTATCTGTTTCCTTTGTCGTTTCATCCGAGGCTTCTTCGGAATCTTCATCTAAGGATTCATTCGCTTTTTTCTTTATTTCTTCATAATTGTCGACCGCTGGTTCCTCTTCATTTTGAGATGAAATATTCACCTTTACATCATTATCTGAGGTATCTTTCACTATTTCAGCTTCTTCTATTTCTGGTTCCTCAGGCATCACACCATCTTCAAAAAGAGATTTAATTTGTGCTGCATCTAATGTTTCTACTTCGAGTAGATTTTCGGCAATTAATTCTAATTGCTCGCGATTATC
>JAPFCO010000206.1 GCA_026169505.1 Pseudogracilibacillus sp. | reverse complement strand
TTGCTACATTAACATCTGTTTTAATTGAAAATAATGTGCAAATCTTACAAGCGGCAGATAGTCATACAACTATTTGGGTGCTCATTCACGATAAGCACATTAAACAAGCTGTAAATGCATTACATGAAGCTTTTAAATTAGGCTCATTAAATAAACAAACAAATATGAATCAACTCCCTTCATAGGTTGATTTGATTTATTAATAAGTGGGATCAAAAAAACATCAGTGTTGACACTGATGTTTTTTTATGTCTAATACATGATGAAATCTTTTCTTCAAAAAGGATAATCGATGTATGTTTCATCATCTACAGCTCATACTATGGTAAATGAATTTCATGATGAGGAGTGAACATCCATTGCAAAATAAGAAAGAGTCCCAAGAAGATAAAGAAGATATTTCACCTTCGGCTATCGTTGAAAAAATTAAGGAATTAGGTCAAACGAACATACCGGCAATGCCAGATTCGAATATCCATGTTTTAACAATCATTGGACAGGTGGAAGGGCATATGCAGTTACCGCCACAAAATAAAACGACAAAATATGAACATATTTTACCACAATTGATTGCAATTGAACAAAATCCAAAAATCGAAGGTGTTATTATTTTATTAAACACAGTAGGAGGAGATGTTGAAGCGGGTCTTGCATTAGCGGAAATGATTGCTTCGATGTCCAAACCAACTGTTTCGATTGTTCTTGGTGGTGGTCATTCGATCGGTGTACCGATTGCTGTTGCGGCAAAACATGCTTTTATTGCACCAACTGCGACAATGACAATCCATCCGATACGATTAACAGGCTTAGTGATAGGTGTTCCACAAACGTTCGAATATTTGGATAAAATGCAAGATCGCGTCATTCAATTTGTTACAGAGCATTCACATATTCCAGAAGAGGACTTTAAAGAATTAATGTTTGCCAAAGGAAACTTAACAAGGGATATTGGAACCAATTTAATTGGAAAAGAAGCAGTGGAATATAAATTAATCGATGATGTTGGTGGTGTGAAAGAAGCTATGGAAAAAATGAACGAATTCATAGGTGAGAAAGTAGGTGATTAAATGGTATTATACACACCGTTATCTGTACATGATATTTATCCGCAAACAACCGAAAAACATAAAATAATATCATATCAAGGCAAGACGGTCTTAGCGCAAGAGACAGAGGATAAACAACTACAACTTATTCAATTAATTTCTACAGACCCACAAGATTATTTACAACAGTCTTTTACACCAGGAATCCGTATCAAAAATGACTACATTCATGAATAGAAATAATATGTTATACTATGTAAGAATGAATTCACCCTTGTATAATATACGTAATCAATCATACATTTCTTGAAAAAAATAGGCAATAATGCAAAATAGCATCCTGAATATACATAGACTTCTGTGGTAGATAAAGCATGACATGATAAACCTACGGAAAGCGAAGTATATACAGGATGTGAATTTTTCTTGCAAATTAGAAGAACTTAAAATTTCCTTCTCTTTCATTGTCTATAAGTAATTGGCAAGGGTTCTGTTCGTTATAGACCAAAGTAAAAGAGGTGATATTGGTGGCAAAGAAAAAACGGAAAAACAAAAAGAAACTTAAAAAACAATTACAGTTTGAATTACTCGGACTTTTATTTATCTTTTTATCTATTTTTAGTAGTGGTGCATCAATGATAAGTGACGGATTTATCCCTACAAGTTTAGAAAACGTCTTTAAGTTATTTTTAGGTATATGGTATTTTATGTTATCACTATTATTATTAGTCATCGGTATCTATTTAGTAGTAAAAAGGAAATTCCCTACCTTTTATACAAAAGGAACAGTAGGCTTTACAATCTTTTTTTTAGGAATCTTGTTATTTACTCATATTCAGACATTTGATCGATTACTTATTCATCCAGAAGATACATCTATTGTAAAAGCAAGTTGGGATCATTTTCTCCATTACACAAGAGGCGATGCTGTCAATAGTCAGTTAGGTGGTGGAATGGTAGGTGCAATTTTATTTGCGATTACATATTACTTATTTTCATTTGCAGGTGCAAAAATTGTAGCTGTTTTCTCGCTGATGATTGGAATACTGTTTATTACGAATCTATCATTAGGAAATATCTATTCCTTTATAAAGAAAAATGTTCAAAGTTTTTTTACAATGTTATGGTCGAAACGGAAACAAAAACAAAAAAAACATAAAGAAAAGATACAGCAAAAACAAGATGCGATTGACGAAGAAGTTATAACCCCATTAGAGAAGGCGGAGCCAACAGAAGATGTTGATGTCCAATATTCCTTCGACGAAACGTCAGGTCAAATCGCTTTAAAGGTAGAGGAAGAAAAGAAGGAACAACAAGTAGAAGAAGCAATCGATACAACTCCGATTAGTGAAACAGCTTTAAATAATGATAATGACTATGTATTACCAAGTATGGATCTATTAGATGCACCAGTAAAACAGACACAACAACGAGAGAAATCGGCCATTCAAAAAACAGTGAAAATATTAGAAACTACATTTCATAGTTTTGGAGTGAAGGCAAAGGTTACGAAAGCGCATGTAGGACCAGCCGTAACTAAATATGAAGTCCATCCTGATGCTGGTGTAAAAGTAAGTAGAATCATTAATTTACAAGATGACCTTGCACTTGCTTTGGCTGCGCAAGACATTCGAATTGAAGCACCTATTCCAGGGAAGTCTGCGATAGGGATTGAAGTACCGAATAAAGAAACGGCAACTGTCTCGATACGTGAACTACTCGATATA
>JAPFCO010000342.1 GCA_026169505.1 Pseudogracilibacillus sp. | reverse complement strand
TTAGTGATTTGCTATAATCTAGGCTTAATAATGACTTTTCAATTGATTCTAGATTTAAATTATCAAATATATATAAATCACTAGGTTTTAAAAGAACGTAAGGACTATGCTTTACTGGGCTTTGTAATTCCTCATCTTGACTTGCAACTAATTTAAATTGATTAATCATTTCTTCATAATCAAAGAAGTTGAATAGTTTAAAATTATTTTTCGCAGTACTTTTTGCAATTAAAAAGCTGTAAGGGCCTATTCGAATCCCTTGGAAGCTTTCATCTGTTACTTTACTCTTGTTGGGATTAGAGTTTAAGATTATATCTTTTAAAAATATTAATTGGTTGATATCTTCTTTAAACTCTATAAATTCCTCTTTAGGTTCAACTCCTAAATAATTAAAAGTTTTTAAAAAATCCTTAAGTTCATTAATATGTGTCGGTAAGAATTCTAAAATTTCTTGATTCTTATCTTTATCAAAGTTCAATGCTACCTCTGTATGATTAAGGTGTATTTTACCTGAATTTACAATCTCAAGAAAAAATTCACAGTCTTTTATGCTTTCTCTAATATTCCCTGATTCTTTAAAATTAATATTAACTTGACCATTGTTAGTTAATTCCATTGTGAAGCTTTTTCCGAATTTTGTTCTTCTGCCATCGCGAGTTTTCTCTCTGTATATTTTATTATAAAAAACCTTGTCCTTTGTTCCTATTTCAAACCTGTCTTGTTCAATTTTTACATCTGCTTTGAACTTCGATAAAGGTACCTTTAAATTGATTCGTTTGTCTTTTCCATAAATATAAGTTCCCGAGTCAAATAGATAAAAATCTAAGTCAGATTCCTTATTTCCTATAATAGTGAAAATATATTCATCATATTCGATAGTTTCATTCCATTTAATCATTTTGAATCCTTGTTCATTTCGATGAAATAAGAAATGTTTACATAAGGAGTAAAAACGACCTTGCTGCAACTCTTGAAAAGTGCAACTAATCGTATTTTGCTTCTCCTTACCCTTTAATATATCTTGGATATCATATGTTAATAATTCAGCATAAAATATTTTAGTTTTATTAACATCTGTAATATCGGTCATTTCAACAACTAAAAAAAGTGCACCAGCATCATTCGCATAATTCTTTAAATCTTCTACTTCAATGTTAAAAACACGTTCACTTTCACTGAATTGATCGACGTGTCTACCCTTTACTTGCACTGGCACTCTCCCAGCTATATCACTTTTTCTTCTTTGATTTCTTGCTTCAGAAGTATTATAAACTAGTATTTCACCATCCCAAGATGGATAAGTATCGCCGACAGGTATTTCAGATAATAACTTATCGCTTAGCATCGTTGCTCGTTCAACAGCTCCAACTGCATTTTTACCTATTATAAAGTTTGGCATTATCTTTTCAGCTCCCATAAAATAAGGATTTAATTTGAAAAATAAACATTATTAAAATTAGTAAGGCATTAATATAATTATAATTCATCACATTACTCTCAAACATCTAGTACAATTACACCTAATGTTATTGTACTAGATGTTTAGTCTAAGTTCTATCTACATCAACATAAAATAAATATTTACAAATTTAATATATTTAACTAAAGGAGCATACGTTAAAGAGATATGACGATACATTATCATAAATAGTACAAAAAACTAGACCTAATATAGATCTAGTTTTTTTAAGGACCTGATGACAATGTAAAGGTTGCATTAGTTGTATAATCTCCCAATAATGCTTTATCTGTGGCTGTTACTTCAAAGTCATAAACTAATTCAGCTTCCTTTGCACCGGATTCTATTGTATCGTCTCCAGTTAAAATTATATCTAAGAATTTTTCATCGAAGCTTTCTACATCAACATTTAATTTCCAATCCGGATTAATTCTCGTATCCTTAACTTTAACGGTTGTTCTACCGGATGTTTCATCTTTTTTATTTCCACTTAGTGTTAGTGGTTCAAAATTAATTTCGTTCGTAGTCAAGCTCAATGAGCCTTCCCTTGTTACTTTGTAAGTTTTATTTTCAACATTACCCGCTCTATCTTCAGCTGCTATCTCGAGTTTGTGAACACCAACTTCTTTAGGGATTTTAGCATTAAATGATTGAGTATCTGTTTCGCCTGTAAAATCTTTTATAACTATACTCTCGTCATTCCATTTATATTCAACACTATTTAACCCAGATTGTTTATCTTGAACTGTAAATTCAAAATCTACATCATCATTTTCAAAATATGTAGAGGATCCTGTAGTAGCCTTTATAGTTGGCTTAATTTTATCTATATTTGTTATCTCTATATCCTCCGTAGTTATGTTTCCTACATTGTCTTCTACAGTGAACTTATATAAGCCATTCTCAGTAACCATTAAAATCCTTGTGTCTGTTATATCTTCTGTTCCATATGCTTTTATGTTTTCAACCTCTAACCATCCGGAGCCTATCCTCTCAAGTACAATCGTGCTATCCAAGCATTCGAAACTTTGCGAAGAAAACACATATAAACGAAACTTTTTTTCACTCTCTAATGTAATTCCTCTATCGAATGAGGTTTGACAGCTACCACTGTTAGTTACAACTCCGTATCTTGCGTTTAATTTGCCTTCACCCCTCGCAACCACTTCGATATACTTATCTGTTGTTTTCAAATCTTGGTTTATTACTTGATGAGTTCTATTGGTGTTTTTACTTTCATCGTTTAATAGCAAATTCCCATTTTTAACCTCAACTTTTCCGTATCCATATTCATTCCAATTAACCTTACCTTCGCCGAAGTCTCCGTTTTCGACTACATCTTCCCCAATATATTTAATGTTTTTAATCCCACTCTGTTCATCTTTTGCATCAACATTTATTGTTACTTTATCATTCGTCCAATCAGTTGGGGTTTGTTCAAGATTTATTGTAGGTGGAGTCACATCCTCCACTTTTTCTAACTTAATATGATTCACTTCACTTTTATTACCAGCTTTATCCAACGCTTGTATATGAAGATAATGATCTTTATAAACATCCTTGTCTAACTCAATAATGCCATCTTCACTGTTTATATTTCCATTCGGGTTTGTTGATTTATTTTTATCTATCACATAAGAGTAGCCTGCAATACCACTAGTCACTTCCACAATCTCTTTGTCAGAGGTGTAAGTCCCACTACCGTCATTAGATATTGCTTTGATTTGGTATTCGTAGCTCGTACCATTGTCTGACGGCTCTTTAACCATCAATGTCTGTTTACTACTATCAACTTTTACGCTATAATCTGTCACTATGTTTGGCCCTTCTTTATCTGTTGCGGACTTATCTTCGAATTCAGATAACTTACCTTCATATATCTTTTTGCCATCTCGAGATAATTCTGTTTGGGTTGCGTGACCTACTTTGATATCATCTATATACAGTTTATCTCTAGTGGTACTTCTTATAGTTAAATAGAACCCTCTATTTTTAGTATTATAATCTTCGTATTCTCTCACTTTTGTGTTCAAATTAAATAAAGCCCACCCATCTTTATCTTGGATCTCTCTTTTACCAAACACAACGGGAGTTACTGAAATGTGCCTTTATACGTTATCTCCTTTTTTAAATTCGCCTGTGAATCCCTGACTCAGTGTGATAGTTGATTTTTTAGTGTCGACTTCTTCGACATAAGCGTATGCATACCTCCCTTTCCTTGTGGCTAAGTGTAATCTCCGGCCTTCATCTACATACTTCTTAAAAAAACTTACGTCACTAACCTTGACAGTTTTTTCTCCGACGTTTACATCTTCGAGGAAGGTGGCTTCTAACGGCCTTCCGTAATCCGCAGTACCGCCCTCTCCACCAAAATTCACTTCTCCGATTCCTGTTGTTTTCATTCTGAAACTTAAGGATAAATCCGTACCATTTTCCATATAATATCTCGCATCTCGAAAATCTGCCCAAGTTACACTTTCATTCACTTTTACATTCCCATCCAAGTCGAAATTATATAAATTACTGTTTTTATAAGTGTTTTTTATTTCTAAAGATCTCTTTCCACTATAACTACTCTTTGTTGTGAATGTTTGCCCTCCGTACCACCTGTTTTCTGGTAAATATGTTTCAGAAGAACTGTAATTTAAGTTAGGTAAGACATCACCTTCCTCAAATCCCGTTTTATATAAAATATCTTCCTCTAGCATTTCGACGGCCCACTCCAACTTAACGTAACCGCTAGACTGTGAGGCTGTTAAAATAGGTTTGTTATCACTACTAGCAAATCCGCTAGTAATCAAAGCAACAAATGATAGAAACATTATAGTGAAAATTGTGTGAATATTGCATCTGATTTGTACCAACC
>JAPFCO010000400.1 GCA_026169505.1 Pseudogracilibacillus sp. | reverse complement strand
TCGCAATTGCTATGGTTATCAACGTGTTTGCGTTATTACCACAAACAATTTCAATTCCGGCCATTGACTTTTTAAAGACATCGGCAACCTTGTCGTCACAAGATAATATTAAAATATATAAACAATCTGTTGTCGTCATTGAAACGGACGGAGGGCGTGGGACTGGATTTACATTTAATGAAGATGGCGATATTTTGACGAATTATCATGTGATTGAAGGATATGATACAGTGACAGTCGGTTTTAAAGACGAGGGGTTATTTACAGGAGAGGTAAAAGAAACTTATCCAGATATTGATTTAGCAGTTGTTGAAATCGATGGCGAAGATATGCCATATTTACCACTGGCAGATACATTTACTCATACTTCAGATGAACCTATTTATTTCATAGGGAATCCACTCAGATTTACAGGAATTGCTAATGAAGGTACTGTCATTGATTATACGATGGTGAGTAGCAAAGATAAGCCAGTCGTCATGTTAGATGCCCCAGTATATCGTGGTAATAGTGGGAGCCCAGTAATCGATCGCGATGGCGAAGTGATCGGGGTTGTTTTTGCAACGCTAGATAACGACGATGAGGGACGGGTAGGATTATTTATTCCAATTGATTATTTTCATGAACGGTACCAATGAAATGGAGGAATTTACGATGATTACAAAGCGAAAATTACCTTGGTTTGCCGAGCAATCATGGATACATACACTATTTTTGCATTGGCCAATCACTCCAGAGGCATTAAAATCTCTTGTACCGGAACCACTTATAATTGATACATTTGATGGTAGTGCTTGGGTAAGTATCATTATATTTCATGCAGAGGATAGTAAGTTACGTCATAGCCCCAGATGGACATCACTCGATCCTGTGACCCAAATTAACGTACGAACATATGTAACTTCCCCACAATCGAAAGAAAGAGGTGTTTACTTTTTCAGTATCCACCTCAAACATCTAACTGCAGCATTAGGGGCAAAAACGTTATTTAAATTACCATTTCAATATGCACAAACGACTATGCAGGAAGTAACTAAAAATGCGATTCACGTTTCTGCGAAAGATGCAGGTAAAAAGCTATTCTCAGCTACATATACACCAGAGCTAACAGAGCGAAGTGAATCAAATTTAGGGGAATACCTCGCGGAAAGATATTGCATTTGGAATGTTAGAGGACATAATCTAATTAAAATCCCAATTAAACATCCACATTGGGATTTATATGATGTAAGTGTCGAAATGGAATATAATAATATGTTACCGTTTCAAGTCGGTTCGGTTGCTCCAGAAGTTTTTTACTCACCTTTTCAAAAAACAACATTATATCCATACGAAACTTATCGTTTTTGATAAATAAAACATTCATAAATCCATTTGCATTGTGTAAATGGGTTTATTATATTTCAACCCGATGTATTGACATCGCATGTTCTAAATAATGTAGAAGTTCATTGTGCGTTTCCACCATTTCTTGTTGATGATGGGGGTAATAATACGCATGTAGAAATTGATGTATTTTCTTTTCCAGTAAATTGTCTTTTGTACGTAACATGATGGTAAAAAGGTCATCCCATCGTCCCCAAAGCACATAATTCAATGCATATTCATACTCAAGCATTCATGGTGTACTCCTTTCTGTATTTCATCGATATATCTATTCTATCCTAAAATAGATAGAACTTGTTACGATATATGTGGTGCTTCTACCAATATAAGGTTTCGAGCATAAATCCTTTTTGCTGTAACATAATAAAAGCAAAACAGTAAGGAGGAAAAATAAATGAAGTGGAAACAAATTACCGTCATCTTTGCAGCAATATTTTTCTTATTTGGGTGTCAAGGCGCTAATAATACCAATGATGAAAGTCGAGGAACAGATAATACGATCGATAATATAAGATATAGCGATGATTTAAATACGAATAAAACCGATCGTAATATTACTCGAAAAAGTAATGAAGGTAATAATTTGACGGACCAAATATCTGATCGAAATCGTCACAGTAATAATCGATCAACAAATAATCGTCAAGATAAATATGATGTATCTGATGAAGCTGCCGATCGAATTGTAGATGAAATAGTTGAAATTGATCGAGCTTATGTTTTAACCACCCGTAATAATGCATATGTTGCTGCACAGTTGGATGAAGATAATACAACTCCAAATGATCATTTAACAAAAAATGATCGCAATCATAATTCTGCCGGTATGAATGTACGAAATGTAAATGATCGTAATGTTAAAAACCGGACAGTAAATGATGGTGATGCGAACGAACGCCGACAAGATAATCATATGGCAAACCGTCGCGATGTGGAAGGTCATGATGTAACAGATGATGTAAAAAATAAAATTGCCGATATTGTTCAAGACGTAGACAATGATATCGACAATGTCTATGTTTCAACAAGTCCTGATTTTATGGATTTGGCTGATAATTATGTGACCGATATGAATGATGGCAAACCAATTCGTGGATTTTTTGACCAAATCGGAAATACAATTGAACGTATTTTCCCACAAAACAAACGCTAATAAATGATGTTGTAACATTGAAACGAGCATTCTAAATGAATGCTCGTTTTTTGTTAGAAAATGATAAAAAGTGTGGTACGATTAAATAAATGAATTTTTAGAAGGGAAGATAAATGATGTCAGAAAAAGTACTATCTTATATCCAACAAAATCGTGAAGATTTATTACAGCGTTTAAATGATTTTTTAACCATTCCAAGTGTTAGCACAGATAGCTCATATAAAACAGATGTACAAAAAGCGGCTCAATTT
>JAPFCO010000138.1 GCA_026169505.1 Pseudogracilibacillus sp. | reverse complement strand
TGGTGTTGATTGTTTTATGAAACAATCGGAACATGCAACTAATCTACATCATTGCCAGATCGCAGCAGTTGGCCCGAAAACTGCACAAGCCGTGGGAGAGTATGGTTTTCATGTTGACTTTATTCCTAGTACATACAATGCAGAAGTAATGGCAGCTGAATTTTTAGCAACATATGAAGAAGTAGGACCAGTTTTATTTGTCCGGGGTAAGATAGCAAGTAATGTGTTATTAGACGCATTTACAAAAGCAGAACGGGCTTATCATTGTGTGGAAGTGTATGACACAGTGACGAATGAAGCAGTGAAACCGGTTCTACAAACTAGCTTAATGGAAGAAACAATTGATTTCATTACATTCACGAGCCCGTCGACCGTTAATGCTTTCATTCAATTGACAGATCAAGTTCATACATATAAACATCTACCTGTTGTTTGTATAGGTACGACAACAGAAAGACAAGCAAAAGAACAAGGCTTCTTACAGACAATCGTTCCAGAGGATTTTACGATTGAGGGAATGATAGAAGCGATGGATCATGCAATAAAAAGGGAAGGGTGAAAGATACATTGGAAAAACTAGCATTTAATCGTCATCGCCGGTTACGGTCATCCAAAGCGATGCGATCATTAGTAAGAGAGACAGAACTAACGGTAGATGATTTGATTTATCCATTATTTGTGATAGAAGGCAATGATATTCAAAATGAAGTATCATCCATGCCAGGTGTGTTTCAATTATCACTCGATCATTTACGAGCTGAAATAAAAGACATACAACAACTAGGGATACAGGCGGTGTTGCTTTTTGGGATACCAAAAGCAAAAGATGCGGAAGGTACAGGCGCATATGCTACAGACGGCATTGTACAAGAAGCAACTAGACTTATTAAAGAAAGTTTCCCAGAAATACTAGTCATTGCGGATACATGCCTTTGTGAATACACATCCCATGGACATTGTGGCGTCATTCATGGACAAGAGGTTGACAATGATGCTTCATTACCTTTATTAGCTGAAACAGCTGTCTCTCAGGCAAAAGCGGGCGCAGATATTATTGCACCATCTAATATGATGGATGGATTTGTTGTAGCAACTCGCCGAGCACTTGATGATGCAGGATTTACACATATACCAATTATGTCTTACGCTGTTAAATATGCATCAGCATTCTATGGTCCTTTTCGTGATGCAGCTGATAGTACGCCAGAATTTGGTGATCGAAAAACATACCAAATGGATCCAGCAAATCGGAGAGAGGCAATTCGAGAAGCTCAAGCAGATGTGGAAGAAGGTCCAGATTTTATCATTGTAAAACCAGCACTATCCTACTTAGATATCGTGCGTGATGTGAAGAATACAGTTGATTTGCCAGTCGTAGCTTACAATGTAAGTGGCGAATATTCGATGGTGAAAGCTGCGGCTATCAATGGCTGGGTCGATGAAGAGGCAATTGTTATGGAGAAATTAACGGCAATGAAACGTGCAGGAGCAGATTTAATTGTAACGTATTTCGCAAAAGATGTTGCAACTTGGTTAAAAGCATAAGAGGAGGAATTAATTAATGGATTTCACACGTTCAGAGGATGCATATAAAGAAGCAATTGATTTAATGCCAGGAGGGGTTAACTCTCCAGTCCGAGCATTTGCTTCGGTAGGCATGTCACCAATTTTTATGGAAAAAGGAAAAGGATCTAAAATAGTTGATGTCGATGGGAATGAATATATCGATTATGTCTTAAGTTGGGGACCACTTATTTTAGGTCATGCAGATGATCGGGTAGTAAGCCAATTACAAGCGGTAGCTGAAAAAGGGACAAGTTTTGGAGCGCCAACTGTTTTAGAAAGTAAAGTAGCTAAGCTCGTCATGGAGCGGGTTCCATCGATTGAAATGCTTCGGATGGTAAATTCAGGTACAGAAGCGACGATGAGTGCGTTAAGACTTGCTCGTGGCTATACGGGTCGAGATATCATTTTGAAGTTCTCGGGAAATTACCATGGACATGGCGATTCCTTATTAATTAAAGCAGGGTCTGGTGTTGCAACATTAGGATTACCAGATAGCCCAGGTGTACCAGAAAGTGTTGCAAAAAATACAATTACAGTACCTTATAATGATAGTGCGAGTGTGAAAGAGGCATTTGAACAATATAGTGATCAAATTGCTGCGGTCATTGTAGAACCTGTATCAGGGAATATGGGAGTCGTCCCTCCAGTCGGCACATTTTTACAAGATCTACGGGATATAACCAAAGAACACGGATCATTATTAATTTTTGATGAAGTGATGACAGGGTTCAGAGTTGGTTACCACTGTGCTCAAGGTTATTTTGATATTGAACCTGATATTACTTGTTTAGGGAAAGTGATCGGTGGAGGACTTCCAGTTGGAGCATATGGTGGAAAACGTGAATTAATGGAAAATATTGCACCTGCTGGTTCCATTTATCAAGCTGGTACTTTATCTGGAAATCCACTTGCAATGACGGCAGGTTATGAAACATTAAAAGCACTAGAACCGAGTACGTATGATGAAATGAACCGAAAAGTAGATAAATTGATCGACGGATTTAAACAAGCAGCTGAAACATATGACATTCCACTTCAAGTCAATCGGGCAGGATCGATGGTAGGTTTCTTCTTTACAAAAGAGGAAGTAACAAACTATGAAACAGCAGAAACATCGGATTTAGAATTATTTAAAAAATATTACCAAGGCATGATTAGAGAGGGGATATTCCTGCCACCATCTCAATTTGAAGGATTATTTTTGTCAACCGCACACTCAGATGCAGACATCGATAAAACAATCCAAGCAGTAAACAATGTTTTTAAAAGTTTATAATGGATGAGTAAACCGTTGACGGCAATGAATACAGTGGCATTACGTGGGTATCGCTTGAAACACAATATTCACCCACGAAAAGCGTAGTATATTCAGGATACGAATACTACGATAATACTTTGTCTAATAATGACTATATTACTCATTTCATTTAATGAACAAAATTAGAATATCTATCATATTAAAAAGGGTGACGTTAATGTCGAAAAAATTCAATGATACAATTATTCGTGCATACAAAGGAGAGCAAACGGATTATACACCGTTATGGTTTATGCGCCAAGCAGGACGCTCACAAAAAGAATATTTAGAAATAAGAAAAAAACATACTTTATTTGAAATTACACATAACCCAGAATTATGTGCCTATGTGACAAGATTACCTGTAGAAGACTATCAAAATGATGCAGCTATTTTATATAAAGACATCATGAGTCCCTTGCCAGCAATGGGGGTTGATGTCGAAATTAAATCAGGAATTGGTCCAGTCATCGATAATCCAATCACATCAATAGATGATATTAAGAAACTAGGAACATTGGATCCAAAAGCAGACGTTCCTTATGTATTAGATACGATCCGCCTGTTAACGACAGAACAATTAAATGTACCACTCATTGGATTTAGTGGAGCACCATTTACATTAGCGAGCTATATGATCGAAGGTGGACCATCTAAAACGTATAGTGAAACGAAGGCATTTATGTATAGTAACCCAGAAGCATGGTTTTTATTAATGGATAAATTGGGTGATATGATTATCGATTATACGAAAGCTCAAATTGAAGCAGG
>JAPFCO010000201.1 GCA_026169505.1 Pseudogracilibacillus sp. | reverse complement strand
TATAAATCCCAATGTGGATGTTTAATTGGGATTTTAATTAGATTATGTCCTCTAACATTCCAAATGCAATATCTTTCCGCGAGGTATTCCCCTAAATTTGATTCACTTCGCTCTGTTAGCTCTGGTGTATATGTAGCCGAAAATAGCTTTTTACCCGCATCTTTCGCAGAAACGTGAATCGCATTTTTAGTTACTTCCTGCATAGTCGTTTGTGCATATTGAAATGGTAATTTAAATAACGTTTTTGCCCCTAATGCTGCGGTTAGATGTTTGAGGTGGATACTGAAAAAGTAAACACCTCTTTCTTTCGATTGTGGGGAAGTGACATATGTTCGTACGTTAATTTGGGTCACAGGATCGAGTGATGTCCATCTCGGGCTATGACGTAACTTACTATCCTCTGTATGAAATATAATGATACTTACCCAAGCACTACCATCAAATGTATCAATTATAAGCGGTTCTGGTACAAGTGATTTTAACGCCTCTGGAGTGATTGGCCAATGCAAGAATAGTGTATGTATCCATGATTGCTCGGCAAACCAAGGTAATCTTCGCTTTGTAATCATCTTAAATTCCTCCACTTCATTGATAACGTTCATGAAAATAATCAATCGGAATAAATAAACCTACTCGTCCCTCACCGTCGTTATCTAGCGTTGCAAAAACAACGCCGATTACTTCGCCATGGCGATCGATTACTGGACTCCCACTATTACCCCGATATACTGGGGCATCTAACATGACGACTGGCTCATCTTTGCTACTCACCATCGTATAATCAATGACAGTACCTTCATTAGCAATCCCTGTAAATCTGAGTGGGTTACCTATAAAATAAATCGGTTCGTCTGAAGTATGAGTAAATGTATCTGCCAATGGTAAATATGGCATGTTTTTACCATCGATTTCAACAACTGCTAAATCAACATCTGGATAAGTTTCTTTTACCTCTCCTGTAAATAATCCCTCGTCTTTAAAACCTACTGTCACTGTATCATATCCTTCTATCACATGATAATTCGTCAAAATATCGCCATCTTCATTAAAAGTAAATCCAGTGCCACGTCCTCCGTCCGTTTCAATGACAACGACTGATTGTTTATATGTTTTAATATTATCTTGTGACGATAAGGTTGCCGATGTCTTTAAAAAATCAATGGCCGGAATTGAAATTGTTTGTGGTAATAACGCAAACACGTTGATAACCATTGCAATTGCGATAAGCCAAAAAAACCATTTTGGAAACGGCGATTTTGGACGTTTATTTTTTTGTTTACGATCATGGTCTTTTTGCAATGCTTCTTGCCGAGCTTCTTCAACCAATTCGATTAGCTCTTCATCATCAAATTCTTCGTATAAATCTTCATCGATGATATCTTGATGAAAGGTATCATTTTTATTGTCCATCAACATCACTCATATACTGTTTTTTTGGTAATTAAGAAAATAATGTAGATTATTTATTTTCACACAATCGAATCAATTTCATCATTACAACAAATAACTACGTCACTATACTATGTGAAGAACGTGACAACGAACCTACATATTATAGTGATGTGACGATAAACAAGTAATAATGAAATTGATGAAGCCTACTTGTATTAGAAGGCACTTAATTAACTTATATCCCGAGTGGATCCTTTTTGCATTTGAAACATGTGATAATAAATCCCTCGTTTATCAATTAAGTCTGTATGCTGACCTTCTTCCTTTATTCTACCATTTTCTAGAACAAAAATCTTATCCGCATGTTGGATCGTTGATAATCGATGTGCAATTACTAGCGTTGTTCTCCCTTTTTTTAATACTTCTAATGCATCCTGAATCAATGTTTCTGTTTCTGTATCGATATTCGCAGTCGCTTCATCTAATATTAAAATAGCGGGGTCAAAAGCTAATGCTCTTGCAAATGAGATCAATTGTCTTTCACCTAAAGAGAATGTTCCTCCACCTTCTGTTACTTCTTCATCGTATCCATTCGGTAATTTTTCTATAAAATGATTTGCACCAATCGCTCTCAATGCTTCAATCGCCATCCTTGGGGTTATATTTGGATCATTCATTGTCACATTGGATACAATCGAACCTGAAAATAAAAACGGATCTTGTAATACAATGCCCATATGACTCCGTAATTGTTGCCGTGACCACTGGTTAATTGGCTGATGATCAATCAATATATTTCCATGTTCACTATCATAAAAACGAAACAATAAATTCATGATCGTACTCTTGCCTGATCCAGTGTGACCAACAAATGCTACAGTTTCTTCTTTTTTAATATGAAAAGAAATATCTTTCAGCACTTCCTCTCCTTTAATATAGGAAAAAGAAACAGCTTCAAATACAATATCGCCATCATAACGAGGAATTGTTTGATCATTCACCTCTTCTCCATCTTCATCCATTAATGAAAAGATACGATCTCCGGAAGCCCGTGCTTGTTCTATCAGTGGAAATTGATTCACAATCGCCGTTACTGGTTCGAAAAAACGCGATAAATAATCAACTAACGCATATAACATCCCTATTGAAATAATACTACTCGGTTCGAACGATACATTTCCAAAATACCAAATAAAAGCAACTGCAGTCGCATTTCGCAAAACATTAACTAAGTTGAAGGATGTCAAGGCATTTAATTTTACTAACTTTTTCTGATACTTGTATATATCGTCATTTAACATATCAAAATCTGCTTTTACTTTATCTTCAGATTGAAATGCTTGAATCACTGGCATACCCTGGATGGATTCATTGATTTGCCCATTTATTTCACTGTTTGCTTTACGAATGACTAAATTATATCTTGAACCGAAGTATTTATACATACGGGCAATGATCAGTATCAACGGAATAACAAAGCAGCAAATGAGCGCTGTTTGTTTGTTAAGTAGAAATATAGCAATTAAAATACCCACCATATAAATGATTCTTGTCGAAACAATTGATAATACTCGCTCATATAAATCACGAACAGCTTCCGTATCATTTGTAATTCGCGCTACAATTTTACCTGCAGGTTGATCAACAAAATAATCGATTGGAATTTTTTGTGTATGTAAAAAGACATCATGACGCATTTGCTTCACTACTTTATTCGATGCATCTTGTAGTAAATACGTTTGAAAATATTGAAATACACCCGCAATAAGTAATAAAACCATATATAAAACGAGTAATAAAATGATTGGCTTTTGTTCCGGTTTGAAAAAGTGATACATATCATTGATCGATAAAGTATCTGCTTCATACGTATCATTGCCAACAAAGAGTTCCCCATCCTCAACAGAACGTTCTCCTTGTACTTCAATTGCTTCATTTACAAAATAATACTTTTTACCAACCGCTAAAATAGTGACTGCGTTTGTCATTGCATTCGTTTCTTCCAAACGATTACTACGAATATAATGACTTCCTTCATATGTGACAACACCTTGTTCATGGGAAGCGTCTACTTCCTCCCATACCCCTTCGACTCCTAAAATATGATCATCAATAATTACTTTTGCTATGAAAGGACCAGTTAATTCAAGAACGGTAGCAAAGATGAGACAAATAATTCCGATCATAATATCTTTTTTATATAAAAGAGCATAATGAAACAATCTTTTTTCAGTAGATACTGTCATTATTCATCCTCACTTTCCTCCACTAATTGCTGTTCTTCATAACGTTTTTTATACCAACCATCGATTGATAGAAGTTGCTCATGTGTTCCTTCTTCTATGATTTCTCCATCACCTAATACAATAATATGATCAGCATGAGCTACTGCTGATAATCGATGTGCTGCAATAATGGTCGTTTTGTTTTTTCGCTCTTTTCGTAAGTGTTCCATAATTTTCGATTCTGTGTTCCCATCAACAGCTGATAAAGAATCATCTAAAATGAGTAATTCAGCATCTTTAATAAATGCTCTTGCTAAAGCAACACGTTGTTTTTGACCACCTGATAACGTAACACCACTCTCTCCAACTTCTGTATCTAAACCATTTGGTAATTGTTTCATATCTTGTAAAAAATGAGCCAAGTCCATTACATGATAGATTTCCTCATCTGTAGCATCTTCTTTACCAAATTGAATATTTTCACGAATTGTTTTTGAAAACAACATTTGATCTTGTGGCACATAAGCTATCTTATTTCGTAATTGTTTCATATCTAATTGTTCAATCCGCACTTGATCCACCGTGATTTCCCCTTTAATATTCGGGTATTCCCGTAGTAACATTTTAAATAAAGTTGTTTTACCAGCCCCCGTTCTCCCTACTACTCCGACTGTCTCTCCTCTTTGGATCTGAAGTTGTTTAATGGATAGCTGATCTTTTTCTGTAAATGGGTAGGAAAATGATACATGGTCAAAGTAAATAACTGATAATTGATCGATCCTTTGGGGATGTCGTGGATTCTTTACATCTGGTCGATAGTGTAAAATATGATTCACACGATCAAGCGATGCATTCCCACGTTGTAAAATGTTAATTAATTCCCCTACAGCAAACATTGGCCATATTAACATACCTAAATACACATTAAAAGTTACTAAATCACCCAATGTAATTGCACTATTAAACACGAGCATCGCGCCATAGCCAATCCCAATCGTATAAGATAGACCAACTAATATTTTCATTGTTGGTTCGAAAAGTGCATCAATCCGAGCAACCGCTAAATTCTTTTCATACACTTCTTCTGTCATAAATGAAAATCGACTAGCATCAGAACGCTCTTGTACGAAGGCTCGAATTACTCGGATACCACGGATCGATTCTAACACTTCATTATTCATCTTGCCAAAGACATTTTGCGCTTCCGTAAACCGACGATGTATCACTATTCCATATTTGTTCATAATGATTGCCATCAAAGGTAAGGGGATTAATGCAGCAAATGTTAGCTGCCAACTTATCGTAAATCCCATCATAGCTATTATCATAAACATAAACGTAGTTGAATCAACTAACGTTAAAATCCCAAAACCTGCTGTCGTAGCAACTGCCTTTAAATCATTTGTACTTCTTGCCATTAAATCGCCTGTTTTAAATTTACCAAAGAATGTAGGGGTCATTTTCAAGAAATGTTCCATCAAACTACTTCTTAAACTTTTCTCTAAGAGGACAGATCCACCAAAAAGTGTATAATCCCATAATATCGATACAATATAATGGATAAC
>JAPFCO010000032.1 GCA_026169505.1 Pseudogracilibacillus sp. | reverse complement strand
GTAAATGGCTCATGTCTATATGCTACAACCATGATAAATTACCTCCTTATAAAATTAGGCATTTGTAAAAGCAAATACCCCAAATACATTCCTTTAAATCTTGCTTATTATAATAATTGCTTATAAAACTCTTCATAATCTGGTACAAGACGGAGTATAAGCAATTGTGAATATAGTTCTGCTTTTTCTTGTACATCCGAAAAATCAATCGAAGTTAACACTTGTATTTGTTTCAAGCGATAACTTAATGTATTAGGATGAATAAATAACTGTTCTGCTGTTTGACCGACTTTACAATCATTTTCTAAATAACTCCATAATGTCAGCAATAATTCACTATTGCTCTCGGCATCTTTCTTCATTATCATCGTAATATTTTTGTTTCTATATTGTTCACTTACATTTTTCTTATACATGAATTTAATATAACGGTACATACCTAGTTCATTAAAAGAGAACAATGTCTGATCTTTTAAATGAAGGAATACCATCGTTTCAATCACTTCTAACGCTTCCAAATAGCTTTTTCGAATATGTTGGATGTTTGTATATTCATTCCCAATTCCAATAAATAAGGCCGTTTGTTCTTCTTTTGATACCATCTCGATCATTTCTTCTTTTAATTGCAATGCTTTTTCCACTGAGCCTTGTTCACTATCTCCATGGACAATGCCAATGATTTCAGTACCTTTACCTAAATAATAAGCAATACCTTCACGTAGAAAAACATCTCTTGTTTTACCTAATATAGACAAATAGTTAGCATTACTCACTGAAATCGCAATCGCAGTAAACTCATCAGGCAATTCATAAGAGACAGCTTTCGCCTCACGGTGGATTTCTGCTTCACTCAAAAATTCATGATTCATCAATTTCCAAATGAGTGTCTGTTGATCTTCTTCCACATCATGTTGCTGCTTATACATTAACTCACCGATATGTGGTGCAATGTCTGTTACATATGATAAATAACTTTCATCTAAAGATAACTCTGTTTCATACACCCATAAATAACCATATAATTTCCCTTCAAAGTTCAAACTGATAGCAATTCGTTTATAAAAACTAATTTCTTCAATATCAATTCGAAGTGGTCGATCGTCACGTTGTAGTTGAGACACAAATCCTTCTTTTTTCAAGCGTTCAATTACAAATAATGGGCAACGTTTCGTTAAGATTGTCTTCTGTTGCAATGAATCAAATGATAGTTCATCTGGCGAACTATATGCAACAAGTTCAAAATTTCTATCTTCAATGATAACAGCTCGTTGTAACACAGTACTTAAAAGATCGACAATTTGATGTACATCATTTGATTGCATTAATTTTTGAGTTGGTTCCATCCGATTCTCTCCTATATTAGTATCTCCATAATATGTATCCTATATATTATTGTACAAGGTATATTTAGGCATGTAAACTATCGAACACGTTGGAAGGAACCTAGAAACATTGCCTATAGATTATAGTATAAATTAGCTTTGTCATCGTTTCAATAGCCATGAAAACTAAATCGGATATCCCTTCATTGTGGATGATACACAAAACAAAAAGAATTGCTCTCATCCAACCGAAAGAAAGCAATTCTTGTTTTTATTATATCAATTTCATCATACTGATTTATCGTCATACCACTACAATATGTAGTTTCGTTATACTTTTTTCACCTACATATTATAGCGGCGTAGCTGATTTTGTAATGATGAAATTGACTCTAATGATAAATATGCACTTTTGGTTCATCTTCTCCTGCAGGACGGTAGATAAGACTTTCTGTACCATCGCTAGAAGTGATGGAGACTTCTATGTCATAATGATTTGGAAAAATCTCTTTCACTAATCCATACGTATATTGCGTAAAGCCAATTACTTCACCTTTTCCATAAAATTCAAGCGGTACTTCTAATGTTAAACGTGTTAAGCTTTGATCAATATAAAAACCTTTACCGGCCACTCCTACATAGTTAGGAAAGTATTCTTCGATTCGTTCACTGAATGTTTGTACCTTCTGATAATCATCATAATATTTATCTTTACCATTTTTAGAAGGGAATAAAACATGTTCTTCTTGAATCTTTTCCCATTTCCCAATACTATTCTCATCTTTATCTACCAACGTTTTAGCGACGAAATTTCCAGGGACCGGTGATGCCTGTTCTTCCTCTCTAAACAATCCAATCATGACGTTTACGTCTTTTAATTCCTCTTGCTGTCGGATTTCTTTTAATACTTCTTCCGCAACTTTCTTACCCTCTTCGATCATTTCAGCTTGGGGAATTTTCTCGTAATAATCTGCGCCTCCTGTTTCCACTTGGAAACGATAAACTGATTTGAGCGAAATCCCAATCGAGAGACCGACAAGTTCGACCGAATCATCCTCATTCTTTTTCAGAAAATTTTGCTCTAAAATATGTGAGAACACACGTGGGTTATTACGATGTGCTTTAATTTTATCTTCTTTATCCCCTTCTTCTTTTACGTCTGGGTTCATTTCATCGATCATCTCATAAATAAATTCTGTTGATAAATATTGACCTTCTTCAAATAAATATTTACTTGGGTCATACACATCTACCGAATGACGGCGTAGTCCTTCTTCTAATTCATCCATATCGACTCGATTCGTCACTTGATTCGTAATAGCGCCTCTTGCTGCACTAGGACGATATGGCAAAAGAATTTTATACTGTGCATCAGTAATGGAGCTAGTCGGAATAATCGATACTTCTGTTTCTTGTTCTTCTTCTGTTTGTACAATATCATCTTCTTTTTGTTGATTGGAACACCCGACAATGACGAGGAGTGTACATATAAGTACTAATGCTAATCGTTTCATTCTGTCACTCCTTCAATTGCCGTTTGCAAGTCTGCTTCATCCCAAATTGTAATTCCTAATTCGGTAGCAGCATCGTATTTTGAACCTGCCGCTTCACCAGCAATTACTAAATCAGTATTATTACTAACACTTCCAGTCACCTTACCACCTTGTGATTCCACAAGTGCTTTCACTTCACGACGCGTAAATTTTTCTAATTTCCCTGTTAAAACGACTGTTTGATCCGCAAATAAAGACATATTGGCCTGTTGCGTTGTTCGTCCTTTAAACGTCATGTTGACACCTAACTCAGCTAGTTGGCTAATTAATGTTGTCACTTTTTCTTCAGCAAAATAATACACAATTGCATCGGCCATTTTTTCGCCAATTTCGTCGACTGTCACAAGTTCATCATAAGACGCCGCTTGGATAGTTTCCATCGTTTCAAAAGCACTTGCCAATAGTTGAGCAGCTTTTGCACCGATATGACGAATACCAAGACCAAAGATTAATTTTTCTAAGGAATTGCTTTTCGATGCCTCAATTGCTGTTAATAAATTTGTCACCGATTTTTCGCCCATTCGTTCTAATGGAAGCAAATCTTCTTTTGTTAGACGATATAAATCAGCAATACCTTCAACAAGTGATGCCTGATAGAGCTGTTCCACCACTTTTTCGCCTAATCCATCGATATTCATCGCATCTCTTGAGACAAAATGAATCAGTCCTTCTTGTAGCTGTGCAGGACAATTCGGATTCATACAACGTAAGGCAACTTCCTCGTTCAGATGCACGAGTTCCGTATTACAAGCTGGACATATAGCAGGCATTTCATAAGGTTGTTCTTTTCCTGTTCGTTCTTCTTCAATTACTCGGACAACTTTCGGGATGATATCACCCGCTTTTTTCACGATAACCGTATCACCAATTCGAACATCAAGCGCGCGAATCTGATCTGCATTATGCAATGTCGCTCGACTAACTGTAGAACCATCGATGAAGACTGGTTTTAAAATGGCAGTTGGTGTCACAACTCCTGTACGCCCTACACTCAATTCCACATCTTCTAAGATCGTCACTGCTTCCATCGCCGGAAACTTATATGCGACCGCCCAACGTGGTGTTCTCGCTGTAAAACCTAATTCCTCTTGCTGGGCCAAACTGTCAACTTTAATAACAATCCCATCAATTTCATAAGGTAAATCTAGCCGCTTTTCTGTCCATTCTTTTACATACTCAATCACTTCATCGATCGACGTACATTTATGCCACTCTTGGTTAACTTTAAATCCGAGTTCCGATAATAAGGTTAGCCTCTCACTGTGAGTCGGTACCTCTTCAAGTTGCCATGTACCATAACCATATAAGAAAATATCTAAATTTCGGCTAGCTGCGATTTTCGGATCAAGTTGCCGTAAAGATCCTGCTGCAGCATTTCGTGGATTAGCGAAGATCATCTCTCCTGCAGCCTCACGATCTTTATTTAATTTCTCAAAAGAAGCTGCCGGCATAAATGCTTCACCACGCACTTCTAATCGTCCTGTTTTTTCGATTGTAAGTGGAATACTATTAACGGTCCGTAAATTAGATGTAATTTCCTCACCAATTTGTCCATCCCCACGTGTTGCCCCTTGGATAAATTGACCATCCTCATATGTTAAAGAAACAGCCAAACCATCAATTTTCAATTCACATACATAGGTCACTTCTTCAACATTTAATCCAGTTGTAACCCGACGATGAAAATCATATAATTCTTGTTCATCAAATGCATTCCCTAAACTAAGCATCGGTATTTCATGCTCTACCTTTGTAAAAGCATCAAGCGGTTCTGCACCAACACGTTTAGTCGGTGAGTGCGTGTGAACCAGATCTGGATATTCGGCTTCTAATTGTAGAAGTTCGTGAAAT
>JAPFCO010000143.1 GCA_026169505.1 Pseudogracilibacillus sp. | reverse complement strand
CAAGAAACAATTGTATTTGTTGGTAAATGCGTAATCCGCACTGCTGAATCTGTCGTATTAACATGCTGTCCGCCAGCACCACTCGAACGATATGTGTCGATCTTTAAGTCTTCATTATTTACCTCAATCTCTACATCATCATCCAACTCAGGTGAGACATCACATGATACGAAGGATGTATGTCTTCTTCCTGATGAGTCAAATGGAGAAATTCGAACGAGTCGATGAACGCCTTTTTCAGCTTTTAAATATCCGTATGCATTATGACCTTTAATGAGTAAGGTAACACTTTTCACTCCAGCTTCATCACCAGCTAAATAGTTTAATGTAGATACTTTGAAGTTTTTACTTTCCGCCCAGCGCTGATACATTCTAAGTAAAATGCTTGCCCAATCTTGTGATTCGGTTCCGCCAGCACCAGGATGTAGTTCTAAAATTGCATTGTTTTTATCATAAGGTTCACTTAGAAGCATTTCCAATTCAAAGTCTTTTACTTTTTTCGATAAATTTACTACTTCATTCGTTAGTTCTTCTAATAAATCTGCATCATTTTCTTCTTTGACCATTTCATGCATGACTTCTGCATCTTCGGTCTTTGTAACCATCTCTTCAAATGCATCTACTTTTCCTTTTAACCAATTTGATTCATTGATTACTTTTTGTGCAACATCCTGATTATCCCAAAATGTCGGGTCAGACATCTGTTGTTCAAAATCTTTAATCTGTGCCTTCTTTGTATCTAAGTCAAAGAGACCCCCTAAATTCGCTCACTCGTTGCTTCATTTTATCGATCTCTTGCTTTATCTCTACCATATCCATTTAATACACCTCTACGTATTTATTCGTTTATCCTAGCTTTGCTTTTAGCTTCCGTGACAATGCTTGTATTTCTTCCCGCTTCCGCATGGGCATGGCTCGTTACGTCCGACAGTTTCTTTTCGAACATATGGTTTACGCGGCTTCTTCTTTGCTTCATCTCCACCTGATACTGCTTGCGTATCCTTCACAACTGATTCCCGTTGTAAATTTTGGTGAATTTGAGCTTTCATCACATATCTAGCTACCTCTTCTTCAATATTAATGATCATCGCTTCAAACATATTAAAGCCTTCTAATTGATATTCACGTAATGGGTCATTTTGTGCATAAGCTCGTAAATGAATTCCTTGGCGCAATTGATCCATTTGGTCAATATGGTCCATCCATTTCGAATCTACTGTTCGCAGTAAAATAACTTTTTCAAATTCCCGCATCTGTTCTGTTGATAATTCTTCTTCTTTTACATCGTAGCGTTTTCGTATGAGTTCCATGATGAATAGAGTAATTTCTTCCGGCTCTTTTCCGTTGATATCATCAACTGAAATATCGTCTTTCTCCAGTAAATTACCGTGAGCATATTCAATGATCGCTTCATTATCCCAATTCACTTCATCATCTTCAGCTGTATGTGTTGAAACAAGGCGATCTACCGTTGATTCCATCATTCCCTCAACAATTTCTCTAACTCCTTCTTCAGACTCAATTACTTCAAAACGTTGCTTATAAATAATCTCCCGCTGTTCGCGTAATACATCGTCATAGGATAGTACTGTTTTACGTGAGTCAAAGTTATTTCCCTCTACTCGTTTTTGGGCCGATTCTACTGCACGAGATACCATTTTATGTCTGATTGGTTCGCCTTCTTCCATTCCTAAACGATCCATCATCCCCCGTAAATTATCAGATCCAAAACGCCTCATCAATTCGTCTTCCATCGACAAATAAAACTGTGACAATCCCGGGTCTCCTTGACGTCCAGCACGACCTCTTAACTGGTTATCAATTCGTCTTGATTCATGACGCTCTGTACCAATCACCGCAAGTCCACCTAACTCAACGACACCTTCACCCAATTTAATATCAGTACCTCGTCCTGCCATGTTCGTAGCGATTGTAACAGCATTCTTTTGACCGGCATTTTCAATGATTTCTGCTTCACGGTAATGGTTTTTCGCATTCAATACATTATGCTTTACACGTGCTTTCTTTAGTAGACCTGCAATCACTTCTGATGTTTCTACTGCTACTGTACCTACTAAAACTGGCTGTCCTAAATCATTACGTTGCCTTATTTCTTCTACTACTGCATTGAACTTTTCTTCCATTGTTTTATAGATTAAATCCACTCGATCATCACGACTAATTGGTTGATTCGTCGGAATAGATATGACATCCATATTATAAATATTACGGAATTCTTCTTCTTCTGTTTTCGCTGTTCCCGTCATTCCCGCTAACTTATTGTACATGCGGAAGAAATTCTGAAAAGTAATTGATGCTAATGTCATACTTTCATTTTGAATTTGTAATTTCTCTTTTGCTTCAATTGCTTGGTGAAGACCATCACTATAACGACGACCTTTCATGAGTCGACCTGTGAATTGGTCAACAATTACTACTTCGCCTTCTTCAATGACATAATCCATATCTCTTTGCATAGAAACATGCGCCTTTAATGCCTGGTTAATATGGTGTGTCAATGATACATTACCTAGATCAAAAAGGTTTTCAATAGCAAAAAACTTTTCGGCCTTATTAATCCCCTCTTCGGTTAATTGAACACCTTTCGTTTTTTCATCATATGTGTAGTCATTTTCTTGTTTTAATGAAGATACAAAAGTATCTGCTTGTTGATAAGAGCTAACCGATTTTTGTGCATTACCTGAAATAATCAAAGGTGTTCTCGCCTCGTCAATTAAAATAGAGTCAACCTCATCAATAATGGAAAAGTTCAGTTCACGTTGTACCATCTGTTCTTTATATAAAACCATATTGTCACGTAAATAATCAAAACCATACTCATTATTCGTACCATACGTAATATCACATGCGTACGATTCTTTCTTTTCTTCTTTTGACATACCACTAATATTTAACCCGACAGTGAGCCCTAAAAATTCGTATAATTCGCCCATGTCTTTCGCATCACGATCCGCTAAGTATTCGTTTACCGTGATAATATGAACACCTTTACCAGATATTGCATTTAAATATGCTGGCATTGTGGAAGCTAATGTTTTCCCTTCCCCAGTTTTCATTTCTGAAATATTACCTTCATGCAATACGATAGCTCCCATTAATTGCACAGTAAATGGTCGCATCTTCAATACTCGTTTAGCAGCTTCTCGTACAACTGCATATGCTTCAACGAGTAAATCATCTAGGGTTTCACCCTCATTATATCTTTCTTTAAATTCAGGTGTTTTTGCTTGTAATTCACTATCAGATAACTGTTCAAGTGTTTCTTCCAAAGCTTCTATTTCATCTACTTTTTTTTGGATTCGATTCAATTGTCGCTGATTTCCATCACCGAAAATCTTTTTTAATACTTTCGCCATATTTTAACGCTCCTCGATCAATTAATACAATAACTAACTCACTTACCTACACTTTATCATACCACTATTCAAATATAGATGACAACTAGAGTAGTCTTAAACTGGAAGGCTTTATTCAGGTCATTGATCTTTCACTTCCATGAACTCACACTGCTGTCCCATGTGTTTTTAAATATTGAGAGAACCAAAGAGAGTAGTCATATCAATATTGACTACTCTCTTTGTTCAAACGTTGGGGTCTTGCGGGGATGGATGGGGAGAGATTATTTCACAACACCTCTTTCGATTTCTTCTTGTTTTACTTGTAATTCCGATATTCGATGGTTTGTGGAAGCAATAATTCGTACAAGTTGGGCAACTGTATCTTCTTGTTGTTGTACTTTACGAATAAGCTCTTCCAACGTTAATTCTCTTTTCATCTATCGTTCCCCTTCCACTTAGTTTATCTATATCTATTTTATAACAAATTATAACAAATTTGACGAATTATAGTTTTTGAATTTCTGCATATTATTCGACATACTTCGACCTGTTTCTTACTTATATAATAGTTATTACTAGGACTTATTTACTACTTTTACGTTTTAATCAATACTTATCCATCAAATATGCAAAAATTGTAAAGCGTTCGACAAACATCGACTAAGTTAGGGTAATCTCAATACTAGCCTGACATTGACGGTTCATTTCAAACATAAAAAAGACAGCCATCTTGGCTGTCTTTTTGTTCGTTTCTAATTAACTAGTTGGTTCAATTAATCCATATCTACCGTCTTTTCGTCGGTAAACTACATTTGTATCGTCTGTTTCAGCATTTGTAGAAACGAAAAATGTATGCCCTAACATATCCATTTGCAAAATTGCTTCTTCTGAATCCATTGGTTTCAAGTTGAAGCGTTTTGTACGAACAATTTCAATTTCATCCGCTTCTTGTTGTTTGTTAATAGATTCTTGCTCTAATT
>JAPFCO010000141.1 GCA_026169505.1 Pseudogracilibacillus sp. | reverse complement strand
TTAATTCTTGCCATTTGGTCTGTTGAAGCAGTCATCATTTTTGTTCCTTCATCTGTCATACCTAATACGATGTTTGATTTCTCGGTAATTTGATCACTATTTTCATTAGTCTCATCAATTTTACCCGTAAATACCCCCATCGAATTCGTTAAGTCTGTTGCAGAATGAGCCTGAATTTCAGTAGCTGAAGCTAACTCTTCCATCGTTGAGGCAACTTGTTCCATACCAGATCCAACTTCATTGGCTGCTTGTGACAATTCCTCACTTTGACCCGTTACGATATCTGACACTTCTTGAACGTTCTGCATAATCGTTCGACTATTGTTACTCATTATATTAATAGCATTCATTAGTTGTCCGATTTCGTCTTTACTTTTTATTTCTAAAGGCTCCTGACTTAGATCCCCATCAGCGATTTCAACCATTCGTGCTTTCACAACATTAACTGGTCTCGTAATAGAATTGGAAGTAACAATTGCAATTCCTATACTAACAACAATCACCACTGAGGCTATTACTAGGATCGAAACAATTGATTTATCACTAACCGCACCCAGGCCTTCTCCAGCTTCGGTTATTAGTAATTCCCTCTCTTGTGCCATCCCATTAAACATATCATAAATATCATTTGTATGAACATTAGCTTCTTGGATAAGATCTAGTGCTATCGCATCGTTGCCAGCTTCCTTTTCCTGTATTGCTTCAAGTAAAAGTCCTTCCCATTCTTCCATTATATCTAGTGTCTCTTCTATTTCCTTAGAATCGGTTAATGCAAGCAAATCTGTCGTTAGCTCCTGTCTTGCTTCCATCGTTTCGAGTAATTCATCTTTTAATTGTGGTTGTTCCAATAAGAAGAATCCCCTAATCATCGCAACTTGTTCTAAAACGTTTTGAGCCATATTTTCATCGACAATCAATAATGGTACTTCTTGTTCAATCATATCATCCGTAAGAGTATCGATTTGTTTAAATGAATTAAATAGCAGTACAACCATTGCAAGAACTAATAAAACAATTAAACCAAACCCTACTAATATTTTCGTCCTAACACTTTTCATTTTATCCCTTCCTTCTAGG
>JAPFCO010000256.1 GCA_026169505.1 Pseudogracilibacillus sp. | reverse complement strand
TGTCTGCCCTCATTGATGAGACGTTCTCTTTTGTTGCCTCAGCTGTTCGAACTACATCTTCCCATGCTTTATCGATTGGTAATTGTAAAGTTATCGCTGTTTCTGCGCTGATCTTCTTTGCTAAAGAAGCAATATGATTATTGTTAATAATCTCTCCATTGGCAACATTAAACAATGCTGTCAACGGGTTGATAACAGCATTAATCAACACTTTTTCCTTTAGTAATAACTCCCAGTCTGTTGCCTGCTGAATCGGAAATTCGCTTTGATCTAATGCTTTTTGTAGCTGTTCTAACTCAGAGTCACTTCCTGTTAATGAGGCAATTTTAATAGATCCATCTCCCAAATGATGGACATGATTATCGGCAGTTCGATGCGCACCATGATGAATCACTCCGACATATACTTGCTGTGATAATGATTCAATGACATCAACATGACCCATCCCATTTTGTAAAAATAATAACGGAGCAGTAAAAGGGTTTCGATAGAAAGGTTCTAATACTTCTTTTAGTTGGGGTTGTTTGACACATATAATATAAAGATCATGATTTGATCTAAGTTGTTCAATCGAAATTGCCGGAACTTCGATGATTCGCTCAGATACAGAATCTTTTAAAAGATGGATCCGATCTTCATTAATTCGCTTTTGTTGTTCGATTCGGCGGACATACAAAGAAACATCATGGTTTTTTGCTAAGTAACTGCTTACTAATAAACCAATGGAGCCTCCACCTATAACAGCTATTCTCACTTTATTCACCTCAATATGTTAAAATTACATGTATAACGAAAAGCAATAAGCATCTATTGGAATTATGTATCACTTTAAAAATGGGGGTCATTTCTTTATCCACCTATTTATATTATAATAAATGAAAGAGATAAACAACATAGAAACAGAAAGGGAAGATCTTATTATGGTAGGTATTCAAGTAGAAAGACTGTTAATCAATTATAAGACTTTGGAGGATTTTAAGCGTTTTCAAGCATATGGAAATCAAGAATTATCCATGCTCGAAGATTTACAAAATGAAATAGTAGATAATGATAGTAAATCGCCATTTTACGGCATTTACTATGGTAATACATTAGTTGCTCGCATGAGCTTATATGAGCGCTCTGCGAAATACGATGACTATTTCAGCCCACCGCAAGATTATTTAGTGTTATGGAAATTAGAGGTTTTACCAGATTACCGTAACCAAGGATATGCTCGCGCATTAGTCAATTTTGCAAAAGGACACCAATTACCAATAAAAACAAATCAATTTATTCAAGCAAATGAGTTCTGGGAACGGATGGAATTTGAAGCCGCTTCTTATAATATTGAAAGAGATTTAGGTGAGAGCCCATACATTTGGTTACCAGAAGGCGTGAAAGAAGCAATCAACCCTCCTGTTAAACAAATGGATCAAGCTACCACTTCTACAGACAAAAAGTAATAAAAGAATGTAGCAATGAACATGAAACTTACTGTTCATTGCTATTTTTAATCCAGCTCCAAAGCTCATTCATTTCATTCCATGCTTCACGATATTTTTCAATTTCTGCTTGCAACTGTCTATTTTCAGTCTGCAAATGATGCATCCTTTTTAAAGTAGCCTCATCTACCGTGTTTTGCGGATATGTACTAGTCGCTTTAAGTTTTTCCAAAACTCCAATGGTAGAAGCTATCATTGCTTGATCATTTTCATCTAATGGAGTAGCATCTCGAGTTCTCGTTTGTTTCCGATTGTTTTTAGCAAGATCAATCGCATCGAGATGTTGTTTGCGAATCGTCGCATTCCAACGAAACCCACATGCTGCTGGTGTTCTTGAAAGCGCGTCTGCCGCTTGTTTAAATGCTTCTAGTTGGGTTCTTCCATTCCGAATATGACGAAGTACCGTCTCAGTTAATAATACATCCTCATCTTTCGTCCAAGCGTCTTGCCTTTGTTTATTCATTTAAATCCTCCTACATGTTTTGTAACACTATATGCAGGAAATCCAAATGATAGAATCGTTCTTTATATTAAACTTGTTTATTTAAAAAGTTTTGAACGACTTGTTGGTGCTCTTCAGAACTCCATAAACTAGCGCAACGACTAGATTCTTTCTCCATTTTTTCAAATAATGTTGGTAATGATAATGCTTCAATATATTGGCTTTTCAAATAACCCATTTGATCCGGCGATTTTGAAATATATTTTTTCAAAATTTCTGCTTCATTGCCCCATACCTCTTCAGATACAACATGATGAATCCAGCCTTTTTTCAACAATGTTTCTGCATCATATACTTTTGCTTCCATAATCCAATTAAATGCAAAGCTAGGGTGTACTTTTTCATATAGTAAAGCACCACCACCCCACCCAGGTAGAATGCCTAAACTTGTTTGTACAAAGCCAAATTTAGTATTTGCTTTTGCTATTCGAATATCACAAGCCGTTGCTAACTCACAGCCTCCTCCTAATGCTTGTCCTTGGAGCAAGCAAACAGTTGGGACTGGAAAAGATACGATTTGATATAATACTTGTTTCATCGTGCTTAACATATCATATGCTTCATCTTCATTTAAATCGCTATGAAAATCATTTAAATCTCCACCTGCACAAAATGCATTGTCACCTTCACTTTTGATAAGCAAAAAGGATATTGGATGATTTTTGATCTCTTGAAATAAAAGCAATAACTCTTCTGCCATCTTCGTTGATATCGCATTTCTTTTATCTGGTCGATTTATTAAGATAGTACCATACCCATCATTTTCTTCATAAACAATCAATTTATCCATAGAAACCCCTCTTTTTATACGAATTACGTTTATTCATCATACCATATTTATGATGAATACGCTTTAACATTTACACAATGTAGATCAATATATGATCATCATGCCTAACTCTTAAAAGACGTAGGTTTAAAACTATAAAAGGAGAAATTCCTTATTAAACATTCGATAGAAACTGTACAGTAGTGAATATTGTAATATTAACAAAAGCAGTTGTTATGAAAAGTTCAATTATGTCACTAAAAACAAACAGGGAGCCTTCGTTTCGGAAAAACACTTCGCTTTCCCTGTTTTTCCGACGCTGATGTGTAATTGATCTACAATATTTGAGAGCTGTTGCCATATCGCATGTTAGTGGAAGAAGCATTTTATGGGTATTGTTCATAACAAAATCTAATTCAATCAATAAAAACTGAGCATCCTGAATATACGAAGACTCCAGGTCGGCTAAGACCGCCACATCCTGTAGGTCTTGGGAGAAAAGAGATCGTTGAGCCCGCTAAAAAGCGAAGTATATTTAGGATGCAAATTTCTCCTGTATCAATTATTATGAATGGTGATTTATTAGTATCTCTGTACTTTTAATAAATACACCCCTGCACTTATGTCGCAGTCTATAGAAACTTTGCATTCATGGCAACATTCTTTTTGTTGGTTGCATCAAAGAATTTATATATTTTTATTTGTTAAAATATCTTGTAATTATAATTCACGCAAAAAAAAGCAGATCACTTATGTGACCTACTTTTTAAAGTTTCCATCAAATTACACTCATTAAATTGTTTCAACAACTTCTTTATCACCATAATTACCGCATGATTTACATACGTGGTGTGATTTTGTTAACTCTCCACAATTTGAACATTCCACTAAACCTGGAACATGCAACTTTTTATGAGTACGACGTTGATTTGTAACTTTTTTAGACGTTCTTCTTTTAGGTACCGCCATGACGTACACCTCCTTCAAGCTAAACTAATAATTCATTATTCTTTATCGTTGTCCAGTAGACGCTGTAATTTTGCTAAGCGCGGATCAATCGTTTCTTCTTTTTCCTTCTCATAATCCTCTTCTAATGAAAATGACCAACCCTCGCCACCATCCAATGCTTCCTCGTCTGAAAAAACACGATATGGTGTCGCTAATATTATATTTTCTTTAATATATGGTGTTAAGTCAAGTGTTTCCTCTAATATTTGATGTACACCATCTTCTTCATCTTCCTCAGTGATTACGGAAGAAGTTGTGAAAATTTCAGTCGCTTTAATATTAAAGGCATAAGGTACATCAACTAATGTACGTGCACAAGGTAAAATCATTTCTCCCTCAATCGAAAAAGAAAAGACTAATTCATCTTTATCCATCGTACATATTCCTTTTACTTGTACTGGATCAATTTTCTTAATATCATTGTTGAATAACTTCAATTCAGAAACATCAACAATTTCATCAAAAGATACAGTACCGACATATGTTTCATTTCGAAGGTTCGTAATAGAAAATTTCATAGTTATCACCTCAAGACAACAAGAGTTATTTTATAAGTAAATTCACTTTTTGTCAACCTTTATGTTAGAGAACCGTTGAATAATAGTACCATGTTTTGCTACAATATAATAGATTCCAAGTTAGGAGTGTTACCAATGAAGGCATGTGGCCTAGTAGTTGAATATAACCCTTTTCATAATGGGCATTTACATCATATCGAAGCAGCAAAAGAAAAATCTAATGCTGATTGTATTATTGCCGTTATGAGCGGTCCCTTTTTACAAAGAGGCGAACCTTCTGTGATCGATAAATTCCACCGAACACGTGCAGCCCTCACCGCAGGTGCAGATATTGTCATCGAACTACCTTATGCATATGCTGTGCAAAGTAGTGAATTATTTGCAAAAGGAGCCGTTCATTCATTACATCAAATGGGCGTAAATTCAATTTGTTTTGGTAGTGAAATTGGTGAAATTGAACCTTTTATACATACAGTGAACACCTTGCAATCAACAATCACCAAATATAATCAAATCGTTAAGATGCACCTAAATGAAGGCGATGCATTTCCTCAAGCAACTAATAAAGCATATGAAGCTATAGGGATTAACCACTTGGATATCATGCAACCAAACAATATTCTTGGATTAAGTTATGTAAAGACCATTATGAAAAGTAACTTACCGATCGAGCCACTTACGATACAACGCCTTAATAATCAGTATCATGATGAAACAATTGAACATACAGTAGCCAGTGCTACTAGTATTCGCAAGGAACTACAAACTGTTGGTTTAACTGAGAAGGCATTGCAAACACTCCCAAAAGGTAGTATTCAGCAGTTACAACACTATAAAGAAACAGCTGGCATCTGGCATCATTGGGAACAATACTTTCCTTTACTCCATTATAAAGTGATGACGATGGAGAAACAACAATTAACCACTATTCACGGTGTGGATGAAGGACTTGAAAATAGAATTAAGCGAACTGCCCTACATGCCCAATCATTTTCTGATTGGATGCAAAAAATAAAAACAAAACGATACACACAAACACGTTTACAGCGCGTTCTCGTACATATATTAACAGATACAACGAAAGAAGAGATTGATCGTTTCACACAAAATTGTTCTGTCCCTTATCTTCGCTTATTAGGAATGAGTAATCAAGGTAGAAATTATATCAGTCAACATAAAAAACATACTGCAATTCCGATCATAACTAATTTAAAGAAATCGTTGCCTGCCGATCTATCGCTTGATGAACGTGCGACGAATGTTTTTTATTCTGTTCTCCATGCTGACAATAGAATCAAGCTCCGTAAACAGGAATTTTCCGGGCCTATTATTGCTGACGCCTTTACTTAACTTTTGCTTTTTTTGGTGTCAGTTCCTCTAAATAGGTGATGGCGTCATCGAACGTATCAATAGGAATTATGTCCATATCTGTGCCAATTAATTCCGCCGTATGCTTCGCTACTTTGTAATTCGAATCCGCTTTTCCTTGCTCATTTGGTGCAAAGAAAAAGTCAATTCCTTCTCGATCTGCTGCAACTACCTTTTTATCAATCCCGCCAATGCGATGAACATTTCCATCATAATCAATTTCACCTGTTCCTACGATTTCGTACCCTTTTGTCCAATCTTCATCTGTTAATTGATCATATATTTCTAAAGCAAATATAAACCCTGCACTAGGACCACCAATATCACCACTGGAAAAAGTAATTTCAGGCGACACGACCACTTCCTCATCAGTTATTAATTGAATACCAATACCTACTCTCGTATCGTCATCAACGAATTCCTTCACTTCCACTGTTTCTGTTACCGTTGTATCATCACGAACGATTTCAAGCTCAATGACATCCCCCGCATCTTTATTACCAACATAGTCTGTTAAGTCTGTTGCTTCTTGTATTTGTTTATTATCTACTTTTTTAATTTGATCACCAATTTGAATGATCTGATCTGCGGGCATGTTTTCTACTACATTCATTACGTACACCCCGTTGAATTTAATTTCTGCTTGCTCACCTGCAGCTTTATAAGCAACATATTTAGATGCATTTTGTGAACCTTCCATCATCTTTAATTGCAGTTGCAAATAATCTCCATCCGATATTCCTTCTGGTCGGGCATCTTCTACTGGTATTATTTCATGAAATGATAATAACTTTGCTGCTATGTATTGAACTGGAGTCGCTTGCCCACCGCTAACTGTTACTAAATGTAAATGACCTTCACTTCCATAACCACCTTCAACTTCTACGACATTGTCAAGGTTATCCACCATACCTGGTTTATAAATATAATACGGAAGTTCGTATGTTACCCCAAAAAGGAAGATAAGTAAGACAATACATGAAACTGCTAAAGATCTTTTTGACACACGCACAGACGTTCACCTTCTTTAAATAAAATAAACTCATTTAAAATTATAACATAATTTAATAGCATCCAAGCGTATAGTAGATAAGACAAGTCTTTTTCTTCAAATACTTCTTGATGATTAGGAGGTAAGAACTGTGACCCAAAAATGGCAGACAATTTGGATTGCCTGTTTCACCTTAAGCATGACAATTTCATTAATTATATTCCCCGAAGCAGCATTTCATTCAAGTTTACGAGGATTACATACATGGTGGGAAGTTGTCTTTCCTTCTTTACTACCATTTTTTATTATGGCAGAATTATTAATTGGGTTCGGTGTCGTACAATTCATTGGAATCATTTTTCAGCCAATTATGCGACCTATTTTTAATGTACCAGGAGTCGGTAGTTTTGCTTGGATTGTCGGAATGGCAAGTGGATATCCTTCAGGGGCAAAAATCACTGCATTATTGAGGAC
>JAPFCO010000038.1 GCA_026169505.1 Pseudogracilibacillus sp. | reverse complement strand
GACACAGTAGTCCCTATAGATAAAGACCGTGAAATTATAGGTGTTCCCTTACCAAAAACTTTGTTAACAATTCATTCCCTGGAAGTAAGAGAACAAACAGATATATTTTTTCTAGAAAGATTAGTCAAAAATATAAAAAGTGGAAAAGGTGCTTTATATCCTAATGTAGAAGGAACTTTCAGTTATTTAACAGAGAGTAATTATTCAATATATAGCAAGTAATGGTTTAACAGAATATATAAAAGCAATTGTGGGTTAAGGAATGGGAACCAAATCTATGGCAATGTAGCACCCATTTTTTAAGTTTGACACCTTTCAAGAGTAGCCATTAGATTTCCACATCTACTTTTTAAGTATCTGAATCGATTTCATCATTACATAAATCGCCACAACGCTGAATCCGTATGATAAAATTAATTAATCTAGTATGATTCTATGCACTAATTACCCTTCTTTAGAATATTCCGTTACAGATACTTCCTTTTCATTGCCTTGAAAAAGGCTCCGAATTAACTTCTCTAATATCCAAGGTGTTTGGATGAATGCACTTTCTTGATGTAATCTTTCCGTTAGTTTATGAGCATCTTTACCAAATGGACCTACATTTAAAACAGGTGCTTGTAATTGTTGCATCGCCGCAAATGGAATATTATACACTTCACCCCATGCAGGTGTATTGATTACATAACTTTGCCAACCTTGATCATGTTCATCATAATTGACATAACTTAAGTCAGATATGCCATTGAAATAATGGATTTGATTCACTTTTAAATCAAAATGATCATTAGCGACTTCTTGAATGAAATGCACTTTTTCTTGAATGAAGTTATTGTTAGATGAATTTACCGCTGGATAATATGGTGGCGCAAAGAATAAAATCATCGCAGGTGCTAACTCTTGGCAATGTAACATGAGAGCGTCTACAATACGAATTGATTTCTCCCGTTCATCATAATCTGTTCTTTTTAACACAGACTCCATCACTTCATCGATCTTTTCTTCTGTTAACTTTTCACTAGCATAGGTTAATAGTTCTTCAAAATCGATTACTTCTACCTCACCAATCGAAACCGCTTGCTCGCGTGCTAGGATCTCTTTATATACTTGATTACATTCTTCTGCCGCTTCCTTTGCAGTTTGGCGAAATATATCCATCACTTCTTGTGCATTGCGTTCCATCACAAAAACATTATACAATGCTGCTGTTCGTGATGATGTTTGTGTGGAATATGCGTCTTTCAAATCTGTTTG
>JAPFCO010000232.1 GCA_026169505.1 Pseudogracilibacillus sp. | reverse complement strand
TTCGTTAACACTCGATGCACATTATGTGTACACATATCCATTGTTAATCCATCATAGTATTTAGCTTGTAAATAATAAACTAATTCCGCAATATCTTGGATTGTTACTCCACGTTCTAGTAATAACTCTCTCGCTCTTTTTTCTAATTCACTTTGTTTTTCTAACATATTTTCACCATTCCTTCTACAGTATTGGTTGTTTTAATTCGTTCATCAAGAAAGAATACTATTCAATTGGTATTTTATATTAAAGCATCCTTTTTAATCTAGAAGATATTTTTATCAGTATATCACTAATATTTGCGATAAGACAATGAATCTGATGGATAGCTATGTTAGTATAGTAGTAATAAATCGTCTGGCAGAGGAGATGTACGATGGGTAAACCAATTATTTATATTACAAGACAGATTCCAACACAATTACTTGAACCTTATAAAGCACATTTTCAATTTGAGATGTGGGAAAAGGAAGACACTCCTGTTCCAGAAGCTATTTTATATGAAGAAGTAAAACGAGCTGATGGTATGATGTGTCTTTTAACAGAGAAAATAGACAAAGCCTTCTTAGAACATGCATCTCATTTAAAAGTCATCGCAAACATGGCTGTAGGATATGATAATATTGATGTGAAAACGGCGAATGCAAAAGAAATTACCATTACAAATACGCCTGACGTTCTAACAGAAACAACGGCAGATTTAACATTTACGTTGTTATTAACGACAGCTCGTCGGATAATCGAAGCGAGCCATTATATTTATGAAGATAAATGGGACGTCTGGTCGCCGTTTATGCTAGCTGGTTCAGATGTACATGCTAAGAAAATAGGTATTATTGGGATGGGGCGAATTGGTGAAGCGGTAGGGCGTCGAGCTAAGGGCTTTGGAATGGAAATTTTATATCATAATCGCAGTCGCAATGAACGAATTGAAAATGAACTAGGGGCAACGTATGGATCTTTTGAAGATGTCATAAAGGAAGCGGATTTTGTTGTTTCTTTATTACCTTTAACAGCTGGAACGGAAGATACATTTAACGAAGCAACATTTGCCCAAATGAAACCATCAGCCATCTTTATTAATGCTTCAAGAGGTGGGGTTGTGGATGAACAAGCATTATACGAAGCATTAAAAAATCAGGTCATTCGAGCAGCAGGCTTGGATGTATTTAAAAAGGAACCAATTGATTCGACACACCCACTTGCGACTTTACCGAATGCAGTTTTATTACCTCATATTGGATCAGCATCAGTCCAGACAAGAGAAAGGATGATTCAATTATGTTTAGACAATATTAGTCGTGTCCTCCATGCGGAAGCACCACTCACACCAGTAAAATGAACATAAAAAAGGCAGTCATGTTTGGTTGACTGCCTTTTTGGATATTTAAAATATTTGTTCGATTTCTTTTACACCAGGTACTTCTGAAGTTAACGCGCGTTCAATACCTGCTTTTAAAGTGATAGCTGAACTTGGGCAATTACCACAAGCTCCCATAAGACGTAATTGAACAACACCTTCTTCATCTACATCAATTAATTCAACATCTCCACCATCACGTAGTAGATATGGGCGTAATTTTTCTAACACACTTTGTACTTGTTCTCTCATTTTTTTCAGTTCTCCTTCCTTGGAAAGCTTTATATAAAAGATATAATTAATTATGATCCGTTTACAATCACATAAAGATAATACTATTCTTATTTTAGCTTCTTTTATTCCATTTGTAAATAAAAGAGTTTAAAATTAAAATAAATGATAAAATAAATGTATATTGTTTGAACAGCATTTGATATGTTTGTATACTAGAAGAGAAGATACTATTCATAGAGGAGGTCATACGATATGTTTTCCATTACAGATAGTGCTCGTCAACAGATAAAAGATATGTTGGAAGCAGAATCAGAAAATAGCAGATTACGTTTTGGTATTAAAGGTGGAGGCTGTAGCGGGCTTTCTTATGCACTCGGATTTGATGATGAAGTGAACGAGGATCTGGATATGATCGATGAAATTAATGAAATAGAAGTAGTTGTTGCAAGAGAGGACCTCGGAATCATCGAGAATACAGAAATCGATTTCAAAGAAAACATGATGGGCGGCGGCTTTACGATAAATAACCCAAATGCAGTAATGTCATGCGGTTGTGGTTCATCCTTCCGAACAAAGGAAACGGTAGGCGCACCAGAAAAATGTTAATATAGAGGAATGTGAAATAGCAGGCAGCTCATGATTCATGAGCTGCCTGCTATTTTCAAATAAGGTCTCTTAATTAAATGAAAGAGTGTTGTTTTGTAATAAATGCATAGCCTGCGCATTAAGTTAAGTTATACTCATAGCTATCGCTTCGGAATAACACTCTGCTTATCGTCTTCGCTTTCCTGCAGGGGTCTTCGTGTTTTTTCTACGCTAATGTATAGAATATTAATTGAAATCAGCGCAAACTATCCTAAAATGAAGGTAATAAGCAACCATGCATATGAAAATAGTCTACTCTTTAAAACATACTTGTCGAGTGTTTCGGTTGAATACGAGCTTTTGGATCAATAAACTGCATCGCATTATTAATTGCAGTTGGACCTTCACCAAATCCAGTAGCAATTAATTTTACTTTACCGTCGAATGAGTTAATATCTCCGACAGCATAGATACCAGGAATGTTTGTTTCCATTTTTGAATTAACTAAGATGCTATTTCTTTCTATATCAAGTCCCCAATTAGCAATTGGACCGAGCTTGGATACAAACCCATAATTACAAATGACCGAGTCAACGTCCATTTTGACAATCTTTTCGCCACGCGTTTCTTGAAGAACAAGTCGCTCAATGCGATCTTCTCCCTCTATATCTGTTGGAACAAATGGGGTTAATAGCTCCACGGAAGAAGCTTTTAATTGCTCCAGCGTATGCTCGTGAGCCCGAAACTGGTCACGGCGGTGAATGAGTGTTACCTTATCTGCAATTGGTTCTAACATTAATGACCAATCTACCGCAGAATCCCCTCCACCTAATATAACGACATGTTCATCTTTAAAACGATTCATATCTTTAACAAAATAATGAAGATTTTTATCTTCGAATTTTTCGCAACCATTAATATTTAAACGACGTGGTTCAAAAGCGCCGTTTCCAGCGGTAATAATGATTACTTTTGAATAATGAACATCATTATGCTGTGATGTTAGTTTAAATGTTCCATCATCCAGTTTTTCAACTGTTTCAATCGTTTGTCCAAGCTCAATCTTGGAATCGAAGATGTTTAGTTGTTCTTCCAAGTTATCGACTAATTCTTGGGCTCTGATTTTTGGAAAACCAGCGACATCATAAATATATTTTTCGGGATATAGGGCAGTAAGTTGACCACCTGTATGTGGTAAGCTTTCAATTAATTTAACGCTAGCTTGACGCATTCCACCATAGAAAGCGGTAAATAAACCTGCTGGACCCGCACCGATTATTGTTATATCGTACACTTTATCGTTCATCCTATTCCCTCCAACATTCTATCGAGCCTTTTACACTATTTCTATTCTATCATAAATTGATAAGTGTTAACAGATAATGGTTCTCAATGAACTAGTCTATTACTGATCCACTATATATGGTTCAAATCATCAGCTAAGCTAATCATTTAGACGCTTGTCTTTGCATTTTCACCCCCCACAGATTAAAATGAGTATGGATAGTATAACTAACGGATGCGGACATCTGTTTTGCAAAAGAAGGAAATAGATGAGGGAAAGGGAGAACATATTTTGATTCAATTAATTGTTTCTGTGTTATTATACTTTGTTATATTTTTCGGCATTGCTTTTATATTAAATATGTTATTACGACAAACATGGTTAATGGCTTTGGTATATCCAATTATCGTCATCTTAATTATTAGCGATCATTCATTTGGTCAATTCTTTACACAACCAGGAAATGCCTTTTCTGATGTTTGGACGAAAGTAACGACATTGACAATTGCTGACGTCATTATTTTATCATCTGGATTAGCGGGGACGATTGTATCTGGTATAGTAATTAAAATATTACGAAGATCAGGCTATCAAATGTTTTAATTTTTGTAAAAAATGAATAGACATGGACAAATTTGGATAAGCTGACATCCAAAGAGGTGTTAATAAATGTCTATTCAACGAGCAATGTATCGAGCGCTTATTCTTTTATTATTTACTGGCGCTATTTATACAACTGCTAGTACAATTACAAATATGAGCATCACGGAGTTCAAAGAGTTTTTGTTCATGTCGGATAAGCAAGTGAGTACTGTACACGCGTCGACAATCCATACGCGAGAGCCCTTATTGCAAGAGAAGCACATTCATACATTCATAGAAGATAAAACATATATTTCAAGTGATCAAGTAGCAGAAGAAAGAACAATTGAAGAAGCAATTGACTTTAAGCAATATCCAACTGAGAAGGTAGTAGCTACAGGTTATACTGCTGGTCTAGAATCGACTGGTAAAACTCCAGATCATCCTGAATTTGGACTGACCTATTCTGGGGTGAAGGTGAAAAGAGATTTATATTCTACGATTGCCGCTGATTTGGATGTTTTTCCACTAGGCACTATTTTATATATCCCTGACTATGGTTATGGAGTGGTTGCGGATATAGGAGGGGCAATTACTGGAAATAAAATTGATTTATATTTTGATACAGTGGAAGATGTGTATGAGCAATGGGGAAAAAAAGAAGTAGAGGTTTATATGATTCAAGAAGGTAGTGGGGCGTTAAGTGAAGAAGAACTAACACTATTGAATGAAGATGAAGTAATGCAAGTATTTCGTAATCAACTTCATGAAGCAACATAAAGTAATCCCTGTGTAGAAAAAACTACACAGGGATTTTTTAATGTGAAAGATCATTGAATCAATTTCATAACTACATATTGTAGCGGTGTGGCTGTTTTTTTGTAATGAAGAAATTGATTGATTAGCTATAAAATGGATACAGTGTAAATGCAATAGCAATTCCAGTTATAGCTCCGACAAATACTTCAATTGGTTTATGACCAAGAAGTGTTTTTAATTCAGCAATTTTTTCATACCGTTCTTTTGTAGGCCAATCTTGTGCTTCGTCGATAAATGTCTGAAAATCTTGTACAAGATGATTCAAGATAACCGCATGTTCGCCAGCCTCACGTCGAATTCCAGTAGCGTCAAACATGATAATTACACTAAAAACAATGGAGATAGCAAAGTAAACAGAAGTAACTCCCTCTACAAGCCCAACAGACGTTGTTAAGGCACATACTGCTGCAGAATGACTACTAGGCATGCTACCTGTTCCAAAGATGAGTCCAGGTGCAAATTCACGTGTCACGATCAGATGAATTGGCACTTTAATAAATTGGGCAAATCCAATCCCTACAAATGCGGCGACTAATGGGAAGTTGGTAAATATACCTAACATGGTACTCATCCTTTCTAATTGTGTTTAATAGGGTAATATATTGCGCGCATCCTGCAAGTTATTGCTTATTTTGTCGCCGTTTTTAAAGCTAACTCCATCATATCGTTGAAAGTTGTTTGTCTTTCAGCTGAAGTTGTTTGTTCACCTGTAATAATATGATCGGATACAGTTAAAATGGATAATGCTTTACGACCATACTTTGCAGCTAATGTGTAAAGTGCTGTCGTTTCCATTTCTACCGCAAGAACGTTATAGCGTGCGAGTAGTCCATTTACTTCCTCTGCATCATCACGATAAAATGCATCACTCGTAAAAATATTCCCAACATGAGTTGTTAAATCTTTTTCTTTCGCGACATCATATGCATCTTTTAATAATTCGAAGTCAGCTAAAGGTGCATAGTCCATACCTTTAAAAGTGAGCTGATTCATTTGTGAGTCTGTCGTAGAACCTTGTGCCAAAATAACGTCGCGAATATGAACGGATTCACTTAATGCCCCACAAGTACCTACACGGATGAGGTTTTGTACATCGAATTCTTGAATTAATTCGTTCACATAAATAGAAATAGAAGGGATTCCCATACCTGAACCTTGGACAGAGATGCGTTTTCCTTCGTATGTTCCAGTATATCCATACATCCCTCTTACTTCATTGTACTGTACTACATCCTCAAAATATGTTTCCGCAATGTATTTTGCACGTAATGGATCTCCTGGAAGTAATATTGTATCTGCAATGTCACCTTTTTTTGCTCCAATATGAATACTCATGAAAAAACTCCCTTATGAATAAATTTTTTTTATAAAAATGTGTTTCTAAATCGGCAATTCTAGCTAACGATAATTCGTTAAATGGCGTTAGTTCTTCTGATAGCTTTGTTTTAATATCATGTACTGCTTCTTTTAATGATACAGCATAATTTGGTACTTCACCTGTAAAAGCTTGTGTCAGACGCTTTCGTGCATTAAACTTCTCTTCAAACGCTAATGCTTTACGCTCATGAAATGCAACACCTTCAACTTGTCCACGTTGATGTAAATCACCTTGAGTAGGATGTGTGTCTACTGCCAATACTTTTACTAATAAGAAATTTTGCTTGTCTTCTAAAACTTCTCCTATGTAGATACCAGAATTATAACTTGTTTTTACGATATCACCAATTTTCACTTGTTCCATATTCGTTTCCTCCTCGTATCGTTCTTATACATATTGTGGCAAAAAAAGGACAATTTTGCGAATCATACAATGAATCTTTATATTTATAGTAAAGATTTGCTATACTAGACACATGTAAGAAATCATTCTAGTAAAATATATGCAATTGTACATATAGTATAGATGAAAGAATGACGTAACTTAATGAAGGATGTGATTTTAGTATGTTTATGGAATTTCTTTATTTTCCTGAAGATAAATCTGAATATATCCCAGCATTTATTGTGCTTGTGATTGTTATGATATTAGCAATAGCAACGATGTATTTATTTTATAAAAAGTCTAAAAAAGATGAACAATATTTTGATGAAAAGTATGAGAATCATAAGCGTCATCAACCAACTGAAAATGAGGAAAAATAGAACAACTCTATTTGATTTCGATGTATTTATCGAAAAAGCAATGAAAGTTAACGGTTATGTGAATAATGAAGCAGGATGAAAAGGTGGTACATTACTCAATGTACCACCTTTTTTAATTATAAAGTACGCACTGCATCAACAATGCGATTGATTCCTTCTTCCAACGTACTCTTTGGACAAGCTAAATTCAAACGCATGAATTGCTCGCCAGCATTTCCATAGGATGAACCAGCATTAAGACCAACCTTTGCTTGTTGGATCATAAATGTATGTAATTCTTTATCTGCTAAACCAAGGGCGCTACAGTCGATCCATAGTAAATAGGTACCTTCCGAATCAATCACTGTTAATTTGCCATCTGTTTCTTTCTCTAATCGTTCTTTTGCATATGTTTTATTTGCTTCTACGATAACTAATAATTCTTCTAACCATTCTACACCATATTGATAGGCTGCATCTAACGCAATGACACCCATTGTATTTAACATATTAAATCCTTGGTTCCCAAGCTCTTGTTGTAAAATACGTCGTTTCTTTCGATCTGTCACAACCATATACGAA
>JAPFCO010000367.1 GCA_026169505.1 Pseudogracilibacillus sp. | reverse complement strand
GAATTATTGCGGATACAGATACAACTCCAACGTCCCAAGCAATTGTCGCTACGCCAGCAACCAATCCAATCAGTCCATTTACAAATCCTTTCACTAGATCAATCTGAATTTGATCCATGGTTTCCAGTAATTCTTTTACCCCTTCGAAAAAACTCGTATACTTTTTCTTCACATCGGTAGCCAAGTCTTTATATGCATCATCTGTATTTTCAAATGGCTTTACTTTTTGATTATACAATCCCATTAAACCTTCCATTTTTTCTTCCAACACCGATTGGCTGGATTGGATATTTTCTTGGATTCCTTCCAATTGTATTCTATTGTGATCACTTGCATCTTGTTCTGCATCACTCGGATCATCTAGTAAACCAAATAAAAAAGAATTAGGCTGCTTGTAAGTAGTAACTAAAGCATTAGCGACATTACCGGTGAAGCCTGTGTTGATTTGTTGTAAATTGGCCCAAATATCATTTCGGCTCACACGCATCATTGTACCCCTTGCAAGTGGTGAAATATAGGCAGTTGTATCAGTAACATAGTTTTCAAATAAAGATAAAAGGTCACTCACTTGTTCCTGGTAATTTTTTATCTCGTCCTTTGACGTAGTAAGGTCATGATCCCATGCTTCGATACTTTTTCCTTCGTTCGTCTTTACGATAGTGGAAATATCACCTATGGACTTCCCCATTGTTTGCAGTGCATTTTCATACGTATGTAGTTCTTCAATGATTTCATCCAATATACCATAATTAATATTTAAATCTCGCTTCACAACTGCTTACCCCCAATCGCTTCGGCAACCTCCTCATCAAGTAATTTCATCGTATCAAATATAGCTTTTCCCTCTTGATAGATTGTTTCCATTTCGTTGATTAATTCTTGATTTACATCATCATCCATACTATGTAATAACGCATCTACTTTAGAAATAAAATCAGAATTAAATCCTTCCAATCGATCACTTGTACTGGAGCGAAACGTTGTCGTATAGTTCTTTAAATCATCAATACTAGTTCGTAACTGTTGTAATGTATTTTCAATACTTACTAGATCTAGCTTAATTTGTTGCCCTTCCATATTTGCTCTGCACTCCTCACGTTTTTAGCGAAAATGCACCGACTCAATATCGCTAATTAACTTCTCAATTTCAGCAATCATTTCATCCACAATGGATTTCATTTCCTCTCCTACAGATGCATTTTCTACATCCATATCTTCAAAGTTTTTCTTTATTTTATCTTGGGCATCTTCTAAGTACGCTATTATCCCTTTATCCCATCCTTTTCCATAAACTAATCTATGGCAAAAGTCATAATCATATAACGCCATTACTCTTCACCCACCTCTTGTCCCATATCCTTTTCAATCCTTTGCATATCATCCGTAGAAAATTCAATAGAATAGATGTTATTATCAACTATTAATTCTTCTTTCATTAATAAAACAAAAGCATCTTCCACCTCATCCTGATAGCCACGATGGATAATCTTATGAATTAACGGATCCGTGAAATGAACCTTAGCTCCTTTTTTCATTTCACCAATCGGGTAAATAATTCCTCCATACGGAAAATAACTATTATATCCTGTTGGAGCAACAAATCGTTCTGTAATTACTACTTTAGATGGTTCTTTTGCTTGGTGATCTGGTTTGAAATACGTGGGATTTAGTTCCACGACCGTTCCAAGTGGTAGCACTTCTCTCGTTATTTCAATTGCAAATGTCAATAATTGCACAAACAATACTTCAGTTAATTCAAATTGTTTATTGGAAAATATAATAGTATGAGTATCATCTTTACGCATATAAGTAATAACTTCTTGTCGATGATGTAAGTCAAGAGTTGAAAGCCCACGCCTGTATGCATGATAGATACGTCGTAAAAGCTGGCTTTCTTCTATATATAAAGCGAAAAACTCATCGATAATCGGAACTGATTCTACATCGATTTGCGATCCAGTTGCTTGAATCATTTGATCAATTTTTTTAATAGCAAGCTGACGTAACTTTTGTTCCATCCATATTCCTCTTTTCTTTTCCTATTCGTTAGGCTTTTTTATCAAGAATTACTCAATTGGAAATTCATGACATAAATAACTATATCATGCTTAAAATCAACTTTCATGAGGAGTAAGACACGGGGAGATTGTAACATCAAATGTCTCTGTATTCCTTATAAGAGTGCGTATAAAGACATCATTTTTATGTAAATTTTTCTAATGCATTGTAGTTTGCTGTAATAAATATTTAAAGAGGTGCTCTCTACTTTACAGTGAAAAATATCCACTATAAAAAGCTTGCTCGGCTATGAGTGGTTATTTTACTGAGACAATTAAAATGCAAAAAGATATAGCTTCAAGTAGTCGCTTATAACACTGTCGTAGCCTCATCCATGATAGCTTTATTACACTATTTTTAGTATCTCACGTAAGATCGTGCATTCGTATTAAAATAGCAATTTTAACACATCTTTTGAATTTTTAAGTTTACATTCTTCAATAACAAGGTATAATATAGGTAGATAATCAAAATATAATAAAAGACTGAACGGTGCGGTAAACACCATTCAGTCTTCGTGTAACAGCCCTTCAAAGGGGCAGCTCACTTATTTGAAGTGATAATTAACCACCATCAAAAGCTTGCTCGGCTTATGGGTGGTTATTTATCATGACGAAATGACAATACTGCGACAATTAACGTGCTAAAAGATATAGCTACAATTAGTGACTCAAATACTGTCATACCCTCACCCCCCTTCCTTAAAATAAAAGGGAGCGAGCCACCACCCACGAAAGCCTTATTACACTATTTTGAGTATATCATATAAATACGTACGTTCGTATATGAAAACTAAAACATTTTCAATTAACCTTCTAATATTCCATTTGGTAAAAATCTACACGATAAACTTACTGTCCCCCATTTTTTCTTACTTTGATCTTTTAAGCAATTTAATATGTACACCAAAAAACATTTTCAACGCTTGGTTTAATGACAGGTACTTTGTTGAAATTGAGTGAAAATTCCGTTTCATCACTTCCTACAAATTTATCATTATCTACATCATAATATTGAAAGACTTCCACTTTATAAAAACCATTTTCGATTTCTATTTTATATTTTGAGCAGTTTTTATCGGGCACTTTTTCATCTTCAAACTGGGCCGCCATTGTTAGACAGTCATAATCTACTAAATATAGTCGATTTTCAGTTACCTTTATATAACCTACTGCTTTTCTATAGTATTTATCTACTGGTTTTTCTTGACCTATTTCAACAGTTACTTTCCAAGAATGTTCAATACCTTCCTCGGTCATTTGGAACACTAAAATATTCCCATATGTCATCTCGTCTACAAAATGCAGCAAAAGAACATCTAGTTCCCAATCATTATCCACATAGGAGTTGTATTGATTATAAATGATAGTTTAAGAATGTACAAAAGTGATT
>JAPFCO010000479.1 GCA_026169505.1 Pseudogracilibacillus sp. | reverse complement strand
TCGTCCCACGATAAATAATTCAAAACGATCTGTAAAACGTTCATCCTCTTTATTTTTCTTTGCTAATGGCGATACTTCTACTGGATGTCCATAAATGAATGTTGGTTGAATTAACTTATCTTCAATCTTCTGTTCGAAAAATTCGTTCACGATATGACCATATGTCATCGCATCGGTAATTCCTACTTGATGTTCTTTCGCTAATTTTCTAGCTTCCTCATTACTTATATCTCCCCAGAAATCCACTCCAACATATTCTTTTATCGCATCTACCATATGCAGTCTCTTCCATCTAGGAGTTAAATCTATTTCTTGTTCATTGTACGTAACGACGGACGAACCTAATACATCTTTAGCAATATGAGCTACTAAATTCTCGGTTAATTCCATTATATCTTCGTAATCAGCGTACGCTTCATATAACTCAATCATCGTAAACTCTGGATTATGTCGTGTTGAGGTTCCTTCATTACGGAAAACTCGTCCAATTTCATATACCTTTTCAAAACCACCAACAATTAAACGCTTCAAGTGGAGCTCAATAGCGATACGAATATACAGCTCAATATCTAATGCGTTATGATGTGTTTCAAACGGCTTTGCAGTTGCACCACCCGGGATACTGTGTAACATTGGTGTTTCTACTTCTAAAAAACCCGCTTCATTTAAATAACTACGCATTGATTGAATGATCTTACTGCGAAGTACAAACGTGTTACGGCTATCGGTATTAGTAATCAAATCTAAATACCGTTTCCGATATCGTTGTTCAATATCCTGTAAACCATGATACTTATCTGGAAGTGGACGTAATGATTTCGATAATAGTTGAAACTCTTGTACTTGAATGGATAATTCCCCTACATTTGTTTTAAATACGACCCCTGAGACACCAACAATATCACCGATGTCGATTGTTTTATATATTTCATACGCTTCTTCACCAATTTCATCTTTACGAACGTATAATTGAATTTGACCTGATGCATCTTGGATATGCGCAAACCCTACTTTCCCTTTACCACGCTTCGTCATGACACGTCCAGCAATCGTTGTAGCTATTTGCTTCTCTTCTAAATCCTCTTTAGACTCACCTTCATATAATTCATGCAGTGCTTGCGCTACATCCGTACGTATAAACTTACCACCGAACGGATCGATCCCTTTTTCATAATACGTTGCTAATTTTTCGCGTCTCACTTGCATATGTTCATTTAGTTCTTCTGACACTTTTATCACTCCATTACATTTTCTTATGATCCGTTATCGACAAGTGCTAATCCTTAGACAAATTCATATAAAAACTCTTCTATCCCCGACGGAATTTCAATATGATTCATTCGCCTTTGCACTCTACCGTTACCTTTTAAATGCTAAGCTACGTGTTTGCGCATCTCCATGATGGCATCCTTCTCCTCTTTTAGTTTAACAAGACGGTGCATATGGAGCAAACAAACTTCCACTTTTTCTTTTAAGCCTAACGTTCTTATGCTTTATGTCTAGGTTCTTCCCATCGAATAATTTCCTGAATATCCTCCTTAGGTAAATCCAGTAATAATTCTTCTATAGCTTTATCGGTTGTGGGCACAATTTGATTTGGGGCAATTTCGCATAAAGGCACTAAAACAAATGCACGTTCAACCATTCTTGGGTGGGGTAATTGTAAACTATCTAAATCTCTATATTCATCATTAAACAATAAAATGTCAAGGTCTATCGTTCGCGGACCATTTTCAAATGTACGTTTTCTGTCTAAATCCGTTTCAATTTGCTGACACACCGCTAGTAATTGTAAGCTTTCTAGTTTTACTTCCAATTCAACTACCATATTCAAAAATGGTCGCTGATCAATGTAGCCAACAGGTGGCGTCTCATAAACAGAAGACATCTTAGTAACATGAATATGTGGTTGGTTATTTAATTTTTCAATTGCTTGATCTAAATATTGTTTCCTTGGTTCAATGTTTGACCCTAATCCAATAAATGTTTTATTCATACGAGATTCTCTCCCTATATATTTCGACAGCAACAGATTCGTAATGTCCGTGAATTGGTGGATTTGGCTTAATTACTTTTATTTTACACGCGATTAACTTTGAAAAACTTGTTAATAGTTCCTGTGCGATGTCTTCCGCCACCGCTTCGATTAAATGACGCGGTTCACCTTCCACAATTTCTTTTACCTTTTCAAATGCTTCCCCATAATGAATCGAATCATCCATCTGATCTGTCGTACCCGCTTGTTTTAATGACAGGTACAGTTCCGCATCTACATTAAAACGTTGCCCTAATTTATTTTCTTCTGTAAATAATCCATGGTACCCGTAAAATTGCATATCTCGAAGTATAATTTTATCCATTTACTTTACCTCGTAACATTGCTTCCATCATTTTCACCAATTCAACATGTCGCTCCACATCATGTACTCGCACAATCTGTGCACCTTTCATCATACCTAGGCAAGTAGTTGCACCTGTAGCGTTGTCTCTTTCTTCGGGCGGCACATCTAAAACAGTACCTATAAATGATTTACGTGATGTTGCCAGTAATAACGGATAAGGAAATGCTGCACTTATTTTCTCTAAATGACGTAAAACATAAAAATTGTCTGATAATTCCTTTGCGAAACCAATACCCGGATCAAGAATAATTTGTTCGTCTTTCACTCCAGCTTGATGAGCGATATCAATGCTTTCTTGAAGATCTGTAATCATGTCTTCAATAATCGATCCGTACTTTTTATTCATTCGATTATGCATTAAAATAATTGGCACGTCATGTTTTGCTGCCACTTCGGCAATAGTAGGATCCTTTTTGGCTCCCCAAACATCATTAATGATCTCTGCCCCCGCCACGACCGCTGCTTCGGCCGTCTGCCCTTTATATGTATCAATCGAAACGGGAATCGTAATCCGTTCTTTCAATGCTTCAATAAGCGGTACAACACGATCAATTTCTTCTTCTATTGACACAGGAGCATGATCTGGCCTTGTAGATTCGCCACCTACATCAATAATATGTGCTCCAGCTTGCTCCATTGCAATGGCATGCTCAACCGCCTTATCAATCGGTTGATAGTTCCCACCATCCGAAAACGAATCAGGCGTTCGATTTAAAATACCCATCACCAACGTTTGTTCTCGTAAATTATATGTCTTTGATTTTGTTTTTACATACATTGTTTCATCCTACTCCTATTACTCTTATAATAAATATTATAGCAATAAATAATGGACATTTCCGTATTAATAATTCTTGTTACTAAGTTTACCACACTCTGTCTTAACTGTAAGATATTTTACTATTGAATAATGAATTATTTCACACTGGTAATCGAGCATCTTTTATTAGTCCCAATAAAAAAGGATAACCTAGCGCGCTGCACTAAGTTACCCTCTTGTTTGTCAATTTTTTATTATTATTCATCAAATGCATACAATGCTGTTGATAAATAACGTTCCCCATTATCTGGTAATATAGCTAATACTTTCTTACCTTTACCTAATTCTTTTGCTACCTTTTTAGCAGCTGCAATCGCCGCACCTGCTGAGATTCCCCCAAGGACACCTTCATTTTGTGCCGCTGCACGCGATGCTTCGAATGCTTCATCATTAGAAACCTGAATCACACCGTCATATAATTCTGTATTAAGCACTTTCGGCACAAAGCCAGCTCCAATTCCTTGGATCTTATGTGGACCAGGTTTACCTCCTGATAAAATGGCCGAATCTGTAGGCTCTACTGCATATAATTTCACAGAATCAAAATGTTCCTTTAATACTTTTCCTGCACCTGTAATTGTTCCGCCTGTACCAATACCTGAGATGAAGGCATCAACACCATCACTCATTTGACGAACAATTTCTTGTCCTGTCGTTTTAGCATGAATATCTGGGTTTGCTTGGTTCTCGAATTGTTGTGGCATAAAGTAGCCATGCTCTTCCTTCAATTCATTCGCCTTAGCAATTGCACCTTTCATTCCATTTGCTCCTGGTGTTAAATGTAATGTCGCTCCATAGGCACGCAGCAAATTACGACGCTCCTGACTCATCGTATCTGGCATTACAACGACTAATTTATATCCTTTAGCAGCCGCAACTAAGGCAAGACCAATTCCTGTGTTACCACTAGTCGGTTCGACAATAGTATCACCTGGCTTAATAGTACCTTCCTCTTCCGCTTGTTCCACCATCGCAAGAGCGATTCTATCCTTCACTGAACTTCCTGGGTTATAATACTCTAATTTCACATACACATCTGCACTATCTTCATCAACTGTACGATTTAATTTAACAATAGGTGTTTCACCAATCAATTCCACAATGTTATTTACAACTTTCATTTCTATTCCTCCTAATTCATACTATTTTCATAGGATTTATTAATAATATACAGTGAATACCGTTTTTTGTCAATAGATTATTACTATCAACTTTTATTTTATAAAAGCTCTACCAATTCTTCTTCAGACACCTGATATACTTCATTACAAAAGTGACAAGTAGCTTCTGCACCATGATCCTCTTTGATCATCGCTTTAATTTCCGCAGCACCAAGGCCTTTAATTGCTTGGACTATTCTTTCTTTTGAGCATTTACATTGGAAGCGTACAGGCATCGTCTCTAAAAACTTTATCTCTTCACCTTCGAACAATCTCTGTAAAATTTGTTCTGGCGTATTACCTTCTTGAACTAATGT
>JAPFCO010000462.1 GCA_026169505.1 Pseudogracilibacillus sp. | reverse complement strand
CGCCTACACATGTTGATGTGTAGGCGTTTTTATTGATGGAGCATGTCGGGCTTGAACCGACGACCTCCTGCGTGCCACGCACTCACCTATGTAAATAAGGATAATCAAATGTTACTAATAAACGTTATTAATAAAGGGTTTATGTTGTTCTTGGAAATGATATTTAAAAGCATTATTAAATATTACATTACTTTTGCGTCAATTTTTGCGTCAATTTTGCGTCAAAATAAAAAGGCCCCCTCAATTTTAGGGAGACCCCTTATTTGTTCGTCGCTAAAGCTTGGAGTGACAAACAAAGTATCATATACTTAATATATCATTTAGTTTTTCACTGGCTTCTTTATCAGCAACAGGAAGGGCATGACCATATATGTCCATTGTTGTTGATATTTTTTTATGTCCTAATCGTTCACTAATAATTTTAGCATGTACATTTTGGGCAATTAGTAATGTAGCGGAGGTATGGCGTAGATCATGCAGCCTTATTTTCTTCATTTCATTTTTTTCGCTCTCTTTTAACTTTTTATTTATACGATCAATAAACCGATTCCACCATTTTGTAGGAGTGTCCGGATGATAATGTTGTCCATACTCATTAAAAAACACCCAATCTCTTTTAGTTTCTTTCCATTGATGCTGCAGCTTCATTCTTTCTTCTCTACTATGCAATTTGTACCGCTTCATTTCCTCGGTCAAAGAAGATGGTAAACTTACAAAACGTTTACTGTTAAATTTAGGGTTCTTAACTTCTAAGCCAGTCCTAGTTTTAGACACGATTTGTTGTATGTCTATTATTCCATTGTCCAGGTCGATATGATGCCATTCTAATCCGACTATCTCACCCCTACGCATACCGCTTGCAAGCGCAAGGTTTACAAATATCTTCCAATGTTCCAATTCATGTTGTACCGCTTCTAACAGTGTTTTAACTTCTTCATGAGAATATACATTTAATTCTCTATCCTTGCTACGGTTTTCAGTCGGTGCTTTAACACCAAGCATCGGATCATCCTTAATTACCTTCCAATCAATAGCCCTTTTAAAAATACTTACAAGGACTTTGTGAACTTCTTGTTTAGCGGAAACGGACAATGCCTTTTTACTTCCATCTTCATTCGTTTGTCCATCCTTACGTGTTAGATTTTCCATTAAATCAAGCAGCATTAACGAGGTTATTTTATTCATAGGTAAATGTCCTATGATAGGGATAATATGATTTTTCAATGAACCTAATCTTAATGCAATTGTATTTTCGCTTACTTCTCTTTCTAACCATTTTGATTGCCATTCTTTAGAAAATTGTTCAAAGGTCATTTCACTTGGAGTGATATAAGCGTTAGATAATACCTCTTGTTCAAATTTATAGGCTTCATGTTCAAGGTGGGCTTCAAGTTGTTTAGGTGTCATTTTCTCTTTTACTGTATATGTCTTATACCTACGCTTGTAGTTTTTATCGGCGCCTAAACCAAGTGATACAGTAAATTGAT
>JAPFCO010000191.1 GCA_026169505.1 Pseudogracilibacillus sp. | reverse complement strand
CTGCTACTCGGTGCTAACAAAATGAATCGAGGTGCTGCATGTAAAATGTCTAAAAGTAATATCGATAGACAAATTGAAAATTTCATTATTAAAAACTGGTTTTTATTTTTAATTTTTGTTTGTGTGGCTGTTCTTTATTTTTTCGGAAATGATATTTTATCGTTTATGGATTTTCCTAGTATAGAATTTATTTCGATGAGATTGATAACGATGCTTTTGTTTATTTTCTTTGGAGTATTAATATTTAGAGCAATTGTACTTTCGTTATTTAATCGTAAAAGATTTAAGTATATGAGAATTTTGCCACATGATGATGATTTTTATAAGAGAGATGATATTTATAGTTTGATGCAAAGATTTCATTTCTCTAAAAGAAAGTGGTTTACACGAATAATTTTGGGTAGGGAGTGGTTTTCTTTTCTGATGTATCGGAAAGAAGATGGAGAATTTCAGATGTATATTGGAGCTGATAAAAAATCACTTTTATATTTACAGTCTGATTTAAAAACAATTTACCCTCGTGTAGAGTTTTATGAAGCTGATGATTTAGAATTTCCGAAAAGGAATCGTTCTGTTGTTGGTGGAAGAATGAAGATTAAAAATAATAATACAAAGAAAGCTTTGCCATTAGCTAGATTTGAAAAAGATGATTTGCCTGCATTGATGTTACAAATGCCTGCAACATCTTGGGTACAAGTTAATTTTAGTGCAAATTATGGTAGAAAAATCAAAAAATCTATTGTAGCACTTGAGAAAGATATAAAGAATAAGAAAAGGACTTATGATGAGCGTAGCGCTTTCGATAAAGAAGAGTTGCAAGGTCTTTATCAAAGGTATTTAAGAAATGAAATTGCGTTTGATTGTACTGTTAGTTTAGCAACTGCCTCGAATGATGGTGTAAGATATTTAAAAAATATTGCAAATGTTATTCAGAGTAATTTGCATGATGTAAATGAGCTTACTTATAGACGTTATCGTCATTCAATAAGTTATTATCCTAAACATTATGTTTATCGGATGCTTTGGACTGGTACAGAGTTAGCGAATTTAGTTCATTTACCTTACTTTGATGATAGGGAATCAGTTAAAGTTTTAAAAGAACACTTTCCTGTAAATGAAAAGGGAGCTGAATTATTACCACCTGAAGTGTTTGCAGATGATACTGCTATAGAGTTTGGAGAATTAACTCATCCTATTGTTGAAGATAGAAAGGTTTATGTAAAGAAAAAAATGTTATCCGATCACTTTGCTGTTGCAGGTAAAACAGGATCGGGAAAATCAAGTTTACTTAATTCTATTTTATATGGTTTTGTTGAAGATTTTATTGAACAAGATAGAGCAGAAGGTTTTACGTTTGTGGATCCTGCTAAGGACACGGCTGTTATTTTATTGAATCGATTATTAAAAGCTGAATCTGAAGGTAAAAATATCGATTGGAATAAAGTACATTGGATTTCCTTTGCAAATACAGATTATCCTGTAGCAATGAATTTGCTTTATAAGCGTGAGGGAGAGCATGAGGGTTTAATTGCTGATTCTATAACAGAATTGATAGAGTCTAATTTTGAAGATCGGGCAGCGGTTGCGGAAAGGTTATTGCGTTTTTGTATAAGGACACTATTAGCAGACGATGAACCTCACACAATTCTTGAAGTAAAAAAGGTTCTAGATGATGAGCAATTTAGAAGGAATTTGCTTGATAAATTGAGGCGTGATCCTGCTAATTATGAGATTGTTGATTATTGGGAGACTGATGGACCAGGTAATATGAAAACATCTGCTATGGCTGTGAAAAATAGAATTGATATATTTTCAAGTTCTCCTGTATTAAAGCGTTGTTTTGGTCAATTTGAAATGTCGTTAGATGTTCGTAAATATATGGAAGAAGGACATATTGTATTTTTTGATGTATCGAATTTGAACGCAATTGAAATATCGATGATTTCAGGTTACATCAGTTATATGTATTATCGAATTGCAGAAACGAGATCGACTTATCCATTATTACATTTACTTTGCTTTGATGAAACGGCGCGTGTTGGTTATGTATCTACATTAGAAAAAATTGTGGCTGAAAGTCGTAAGTTCGGGTTAGCGTTAGGTGTATCAACGCAAAGGTTAGGTCAGTTATCGGATGGATTGCGTGATTCACTTGTAAACGTTCAGGATAATTATTTTATTTTACAACAAGGAGCTGAAGATGCTCCATTAGCACTAAAGTTTTTGAATCAGGAAGAACAGACATATAAGGTTGATTTTTTAACAGGTTTGAAGCCACGGCATGCGTTTTTAATGGCTAAAGATGAAGTTGATGGTATTGCTAAAAAGTATAGTTGTTTAGTTGAAGTTGATCCATTAGATAAATATAAGCCTGATTTATCAGTTGCGCGTCATGGTACGCATGATACAGATGTTGCTGATAGGTGGACGCTTGAAAAGGCTAATGAACTTACAACTCGTATAGGTGTTGATGCTGAACAGGTTGATTATGAAATTATGAAGTATATGAATCCTAATTTTGATTACTCCGAATATGAGGAAAATCGTAAGAAACAAAATAAGTTAGAGCAGGAAGAAGTGGCTAAATTACCTGTTACTAGTGTTGTTTATAGCAATCATGATTCAAGCTATGAAAATGACCAGGAAGATGATCATTTTCAAGAATATGAAGAAAACTTTATGAAATTAGATCCTATTGAGGAAGAGAATTACCTTGATGAAGATGTAGATGTAGGGGATTATTTCATGCAGCTTGATCCGATTGAATATTTAAATGATGACGAAAAAGATTTAAAAAATGAACTGAAAGAGAAAAAGCAAGATGAAAAAACGGAAGATAAGGAGGATAAGAATAAATCTCCTTCGTTAATGTCGTTTGCAACACGGGATATAGAAGGTGATGAATAAATGAGTGATGATAAGACTTTACCTCGTAGTAATGAAGATAAAAGAGGTAAAAATATGAAGCATTTAGTTTTAACAGAAGATGATAAAAAATTATTTTTGTATTTACATGATTTTATTTATTTGGATATGGATTTCATAGTTGAGTATGTTTTTGATCGATATAAAACTAGACAAAGCGCATCGACAAGGCTACTCAAATTAGAGGATTCAGGTTATTTGAAAAAATTTAGAGCGATGACTCCTGATTCACCAGAAGGATATAGCGCAAATGTTTATACTTTAACAGCGACAGGAGTTGCTGCAGTGGAGGAACTACAAGGGTATTCGCGTTGGAAAGTTCGGTGGACTAGAGATTTGCCGATGTGGTATTTACATAGCTTGCAGTTGGCAAGAGCTGTTATATCTTATGAACTGCAAGCTCCTAAATATGGGTTAGAAGTAAAAGATTTTGTTCATGAGACGCGCGGATATTTTCAGTTCACTAAACAAAAAGAGGATGTAATACGTCCAGATGGGTTTATTGTTTTAGGACCAAAAGATAGTGAAGAAAATTTCGGTTTTTTCTTAGAAATGGAGAGGACTGTATCAAGAAGGCATGTGTTGCAGTCTAAAATAGAGCAATATACAACTTTTTTAAAACATTCGGACGCTCGGATGAGATATCAATATGATAAAGGATTAGAGGCATACGTGAAGAATTGGCAGGTCATTTTCATTGCAGAAGATGAACCTAAATTAAAACGAACGTTGCGCCTCATGGCAATGCTCAAACCTGAGGAAAGTAAGCAACCTTCACAGATGCGTCCAGATGTTCATATACCTGTTAGATTAACGAATTTAGATGATATAAAAGAAAATGGTTTTGGTGAGATCTATCACCATATTGATGAAGAAGATTTTAAGTTAAAACGTATGTTTTGATTTATAGGGGATGATGTAGATTATAAGGATCGTTATATCAACGGCAATATCTATTGTTGTATTGTATTTAATTTTAAGTTTTACTTATGAAAATGTTGAAATGTCCAGGCCAGTTTTAGATGATGCAAAATTTGCATTGCTATATGCTTATGACTTTACTGTTGATCGTTTTGGTAAATTAGGAGCAGGATTGATTGTTATTTTTCTTATCTTTGGTTTATCTAGGATGAGATAACAGAAAGGAGAGCTAAATATGGAAGAGAAAAAGAAAAAAACATCATTTATTAAAGTTATAAAAAACATATGGGATCGAGAAGGACAAAAAGCAGAGAAAAAGAAGGCTAATAAAACAAAAGTTCCATCAGGATATCGATCTCGTCAATTAGGAAGAGTTGCTTTTTGGGTTGTTTTTAGTTGTATGTTTCTGTTTATGGTTGCAGTGTTTTTTACCAATAGTTCGGCAGAGGAAAAAGAGGATGAAACATTTGTTTATGAACAAAATCAGGCAACTACTCAGGCAGCAGTTGAATATGCTCGTGATTTTACAAAGGAGTATTTCACCTGGAAAAGGGGCGATGAAGGGAAGAATAATCGTCGTGATAAAATTAGTAAATTTTTAGCTGAGGGTTTAAATGAAGATGCAGGATTAGATTTTGATAGCTTGGAATGGGATGCAAATTTTAAAAATGCTGATTTGAAAGATATAAAAGAAAACAGTGATAATCGAGCTTATATTACGTTTAAAGTCGATGTTGAAATGAACAAAGTTGTTAAAGAGAAGTCGAAAAGTAAAAAAAAGAAAAATAAGAATGTAGCCAAAAAGAGCGAGAAAACGGAGATAGTAACACAGTATATGGTTGTTCCAGTAGCTTATGAAGGAGGATGGTTCGGAGTTTATGAGTTACCCAAGTTTACAAATTTAGAGGAAGAAACGAATATAAATAAATATTCTCCTGTAGGATTGAAGTCTTACGAAGGTAACACATCAGAAGTTAAAGAGTTTTTAGAAACATTTTTTAGTACGTATGCAAGTGATGATGAATCTAAAATATCGTATATGGTATCAGATGATAATGATATACAGGGATTAAACGGATCTTTAAATTTTGAAGCTATTGGAGATACGAATATTTATCAAAATGATTTGGATGAGATAGTTGTATTTGTAGAAGTGAAATTTTCTGAACCAGGAACAAAAGTAGTATTTAATACAGATTATCAATTAACGCTTATTAATAAAGATAATAAGTTTATGATCAATGGAATGAATGACTTTGTTGATAAAAAACAGGTCAATGATTTAGAGGTTGAGGATAGTGAAGACAACGAAGATAAAGAAGAAAATAATTAATAAAAGGAGAGTTTTAAAATGTCATTAGCAGGTTTTTTTGATTGGCTTTCAGGTGAGGTTAAATACGCATTTTTTATAGCATTTTTGATAGGTCTTGCGTTCTTTGCCTTTAAACGGGCTTGGCTTGCGGTTGGTGGTTTTCTAATAGGAATGACAGTTATAGCAATGTTTATAGTAGCTCCTGAAAATATGATTACATTAGGTGAATGGTTAGCTGCTAGGCTTAATATAGGAGGTTAAATATGTCGAATGATAGAAAGGTAGAGATGTATTATATTACTTCATTTAAGCAGTTTGATAGAAAAGTTTATCAATTATTTGGCAAAAAAATAGGTCGTGCAATTCCGTTTAAGTCGATTGCGTATTTTATAATAATAGCAATGATTGTATGGATATTGAGGCATATTCCTTTATTGAATCTTGTGTTTTTAAAGGTACCGTTTTTAGTGAGTTATCTTTTGACACCACTTGCTGGGTCATATTTATTAAGTGATGTTGAGAGTGAGGATCGAACTGTCTTAGCTTATTTACGATCAATGGTTTATTACCATGTGAGAAAAATGAGAAACAAGAACTTTTATCGTGGTAATTTAGTTAATAAACCTCAAGTGTATAAAGTTAATGGTCATGCTTCTTTATCTGCAGATAAAGAAGCATCAGAAGAATATAAAGGGAACAAATATAAGATGAAAGGACTTATAACGTACAGATAAACTTGAAAGGATGTGCGAAATTTGACGGCATTATTAAAATTCCCAATTAAACACATTGATGAAAATATAGTTTTCTCGTATGAAGGGGAAGTTATGGCGTATTTTGAAGTCTTAGGATTTGGATATGACTTTTTAGATAATGATGACAAATTTTCTCCATTTTCCCGTCAATTAAGTTATTTAGAGTCGCAAGGTCATGATGTGCATTATCTTATTGTACCTCAGACAACAAATGTTGATGATGTAATTGAGGAACACCAAGAGCGTATGAAATATAAATCAGAACAATATGACTATGAATTATTAGATGCAGGTACGCAATATATGGATGCAGTAAAATCATATCTACAAAATAAACGTAAGAGTAAAGAAAAGCGCGAATATAAGATGTATTTTGGCATTCAGTTAAACAAAGATAAAAATGTTTATAAAAAAGGTAATAAAGGTACAAATGCTATTCAAAGTATGATTGAATTTTTCAAGGGTTTTAATAGTGAGGTTAATCGAGCTATAGGGCTTGAGGCATTTGACATTTTAGAGTCGGAATTAGAGGTGTACAAGCGCCAAGCTCAGAAAATTAGTGATGATGTTAGAAGAGCTTTTACATCAACAGATCAGGTTGCGGATCCAGTACGTAAAATATCAACGTCGGATTTGATTTATTTAATAGAGAGTCTATACAGTGCGACTATCTCCAACAAAGAGGTTATGACGCGAGAGGATTTTGAAAGCGGTCAAGATATAACGGTAAAGATTGATGATGATGAGGTAAAAGCCGTAAGACCAACGCCAAAAAGTTTTTTTGAACCTCAAGAAACTTATATAGAGGAAGTGGCGCCTGATACCTTAAAACTTACAAAGAAGGTTGATGGTGAACGTCAGCATATATATACGCGTTTTCATGTTATAACAAGATTTAATGATACAAATGAATTTCCAGGTAGTGAGTGGTTGTATCATATACAGCGAAATTTAGATTTTCCTTGTGTAGTATCGATTAGATCGCATCATAAAGATAATGAACGGGTTTTGAAAGAGTTGTCAGATAAAAGACTTGAATATGATGATCAGAATGATGAGGCTAAAAAAGCAGGTGTATCTGTTGATATGTCTGTTCAAAGGAACGAAAAAGGCGTCATGTTATTGGAAGATTACTTTCAAAGGTCGGGATATCCTAGTTATGTATCGAGCTTTGTTATAAGAGTCAACGCTGAATCAATAGAAACACTAGATAATAGAACAGGAGACTTAGAGGATTTATTGCGACGCTATGGAATAAGAGTTCTTTCTCCTTTCGGGGAGCAGCCATTTTTATATATGGAAACATTGCCAGGATCAAAAGCGATGAATGATGATTATAAATGTGAAACTGATCCGCGGATGTTGGCTGGGATGATGTTTGGAGCAACGACTTCGATTGGTGATAACATGGGATTTGCTATAGGAGAGACAGAGCAAAAAAAAGATGTCTTTATATACCCTGAATTAGCTTCAAAATCACTTGAAGGCGTAGAAACGGCTTTTAATTCTATATCAGCGCTAGTCGCAGGTGCAACAGGTTTTGGTAAGTCAGTATTAATGAACCTCATTACTATGTTATCGGTGTTATCGGGTGCTTATGCTTTGGTAATTGATCCAAAGGGTGACCGTAAGGGATGGAAAAAAGGTTTGCCTTATATTCCTAGAAAATATATAAGAATTTGGGAATTGGGCACCAATTCACGCGATAAGGGATCGCTTGATCCATTTAGGACATCGCCAGATATTGCACAAGGAAGGAAAGTGGCAGAAAACATATTTGCATATCTAATTGATGCCAAGATAGGTGAGATCAAGTACAGTTTTATAGCTGAAGCGATGAGGCATGCTCAAGAGCAACCAGAGCCTTGCGTAGGAATAGCAATTGACTATTTAAAGGAAATGCATAAAAATCCTCCTAAAGACATGAACAATCAGCGTTTTAATGATTTAGATGAGTTGGTTAGGGTTTTAGATACATTTTTACAAGAAGAATTTATAAGCTTGCTTATCGGTCATCCAGGGGAAGATTATACAACGTTAGAAATTGATAAACCATTACAGGTATTGATGATTGAAAATTTAGAGCTTCCTAATGCAGAGAAGAATCCTAAAGAGTACACAACGGAAGAAAAAATATCGACAGGAATAATGATATCTATAACAAGTTTTGCGCAGCAATTTATGTTTAATAATGATCGAACTCGTCATAAGGTGATCTTACAGGATGAGGCAAGTGTTATTGATAAAAACGATCATGGACGTAAGTTAATGGACTTTATTGTACGACAAGGACGTTATTATACAACTACCTTGCTTAAGGGGTCACAAAACGCATCTGATCATAGTAATGATTTAGCCAACTTAGGAATGAAATTTTGTTTTGCATTAAAGACAACAGAAGAAGCTGAAAAAATGTTGGAATACTATAGTTTGCCTGTTACAACAAGCAATGTTGAGAAATTAAAGAATTTACCTAAAGGATATTGTCTGTTTCAGGATGTGTTTGGTAGAACGGATGTTATGCGTGTTAATGTCATGTTTAAACAAGTGCTTGAAGCTTTTGATACTTCAACCAGTGATACAGAAGAAAAAGAGTTTGAAAAAGAATTGCGTTCACGTAGAGAGAGCAGGGAGAAAGTTGTTGCAGTTTTTAATGATGAACAACATGCATCTGAAGAAGATAACGCATCGGAAGAAACTAAAAAGACACCTTCAATAATGGATGTTGCTAGACGTTAAATCACGAAAGGAGGCATTTAATTGAAGAAGGGAATTGCCTTAATGTTGTTAATAACAATAATTTTAGTTGCTTGTTCATCAGGAAATACGACACCATCTCCTGAGAATAGTGAACTTGATGAGGCGGATGAATTTGCTGAGGAAATGCTTGAGGCATTGGTTGACCATGATATAGCGAAGTTATATGAAAATATGACAGATGAAGCTATAGAGAATAAATCTACACCAATGGTAGGAATTACAGAGTTTATTGAGTTAACGGAAAATGAAATACTTCAAGAGAGAGCAGCTGATAAAAATAGATATAATGATATAACAGAAGATCAAGATTATTTTTTTGGAGCCTATGATGGGTTTTATGAAGATAAACTAAGAGTTTTGTATTTAGCTAAGTTATATAACCCATATGTAAATGATGTTTATAACATTTTCACTGATAGAGAAGGTGATCGGGTTTTATACAGATTTGAAATTGTGCTAGAAGATGATGAATGGAAGCTTGATGGTGTGACAGGTTGGAAAAAAAGTACTGTTAAAGATCATACTTCAGACTATATGGAGTTGATTTACTCAGAGGATGATCATGTGAGGGTATTACATGATGGTGAAGATAGATGAAAAGAATTCTAAGTATAATCATGATTACTTTTATTCTTGTTATGGGATTCTCTTCAGACGCCATGGCGAAAGAAGATAAAGGGAATAGCGAGGACACTTCAGATTATGGTGTGACAGAAAAGAAGTTCGGACCATATAAGGATGAGAAAAGATATTATGAAGATATTGATACAATATCACATCAGCAAACCCGCGAAATAGAAACCGATGATGACGATGAAGATGGCGGTTTTAGTTTAAACCCCATTAATTGGGCAGCAGGTTATGTTACCGATGCAGCAGAAGGAGCTTCAGATTCAATTCAGGATGCTATTTTATCTATGATGATGGCATATTTACAGTTAGCGTTCGGATTTCATGTAATGTTTTCGGAGTGGATGTTGACAATATTAAGTTTTTCTAATGATGCATCTATTATTAATTGGACGATTGATGGCATAACGGATACGGTCAAAGATATATCAGGTGTAAGTCATAATAAAGTTAAAGAAGGATCAGGGATTTTTGGTAAGCTATTAGGTATATTTGTGCTAATTACTGCTTGTTATGTAGCTTATCAGGCTTTGGTTAAAAGGGCGCCAATTCAAAGTCTTAAAACGATTGTACAGACTGTAATTGCTATTGCTTTGTCACTGTTGATTTTAAGTAACTTTAACACTTATGTAAAAGGTGTGAATGAGGTAGGGAATGAGTTTAGTTCATATATTGTAAACCTTACTGTTAACAGTGAAAAGGAAGAGTATGCAGGAATGGAAGATCGTATTTGGAAAATTTTTGTGCATCGTCCGTATTTGTATTTACAATTTGGTACAGATAATGAGGATAAAATCGGTGATGAGCGTATAGAAGATATACTTTTAAAAAGTCAAGAAAGCTCAACTAAACAGAAGGCTATAGTTAAAGAGGTAACAGAATATGATAATGAAATGATGCAACCTTCTGCAATGATAAAGAGACTCGTTTATCAGATGTTATTTGCAATATCTAATACGATTTTATCGATACCAATATGGCTTTTATCGGCGATGTTAATAGGCTTGCAAATATGGTTTTTAATTATAGCATGCATGGCTCCATTTGTATTAGTTTGGTCAGCTTTACCAGGACAATTTGGAATATTAAAAGGTTACGCTGAGGCATTGCTTTATCCGTTTATATTCAAGTTAATAGTATCGTTTATTGCGATGATATTATTTACAATATCGGACATCGTTTATTCTATGCCTAGTACAGATGGACTTGCAGGATATATGGTTGCTACATTTTTACAATTTATGATTTTTATTGTCGCATTTATATTCAGAAATCGATTCAAGAAGATATTTGAACGAGGTGCATCATCAGAAGCTAGTCAACAAGTAGGAGAAAGTTGGGATCTTGGTAAGAACCAAGTTACAAAACCAGTTCAATCAACGATTCAAGGGGGCGCTACGACTGTAGGCGTGGCAGCAGGTGCTTACTTAGGTGGTACTCAGGGTGCTATGATAGGTGCTGATTTGGGTAAGACAATCGGAGGTACTGCTACAGGGAAACAAAACGCTTCAGATTTAGTTAATTTACCGTCTAAATACTTGCGGTATGATCTGAATGATCAAGGGCAAAGCGCGGAATCTAACATACCTGATACATCTAGTACGGATTTATCAGATGATGGATTACAACATCATGAAGATGCATCTCAGGATGATTTGGACAACAATAAATATGATATAAATAAAGATGGAGAAATTAACAACGCTTCGGATGAGCAAAATTTAGCAAATTTAAAGGATTATGAAGAAAACGAAAACATTAAAAGCGATGATTTAGATAATAGAACTCCAGGTGTTCAACGGCATGATCCTGAAGATGTTAAACTAGCAGACTTGGATGATTATAAAGCTGATGCATTAGAACAGCAACAAAGTAATCAGAGTGAAAGTAATGATGTATTGTATTTTGATAGCTACCAAAAAGGTGAGCAATCAATAGGTCGAGAGATTGATCCAAAAGATATTAATAATGATTTAGATTTGTCGGATATACCACCTCCACCAATTGATGATTTGGACTTAGTGGATGATAAGTTACAATTAAATGATGATTTAGAAATTGAAGAAATGAAGCTGCCAAAAGATGAAGTTGAACTTTTAGATGTAGAAAATCCCAAGGATGAATAAGCTGCTAAATGCAGCTTATTATCTTATCCAATCATTGGAGTTGATAAAATGAAAAAAGTTGTATATATAGTAGTCGGCATTGCACTTTTGGTAGGTTTTTTTGTTGTAACAACAGCAGACGATGAGGAAGAATTGTCGCAAGTTGATGAAGAGCAATCAGAAAGTATTGATCATAAAAAAGATAATCAAGAAGATGGCCAAGATTTAGAAGAGAACAAGGATGAGGGAGACAATGAAGGTGAAGAAGAGTCTCAGGAATCTTTGGATGAGATAGATCCAACGTTTGATGTCGATGAGGAAGATTTAGGCTATGACATGAGTGAGGAAGAATATGCAGAGTTTGATTTTGAAGGAATAATCATAGATCGTGTCGGTAAAAAAGAGTATAAAAAAATTATGAAAAAAACAGAGGAAGCCATTAACTTATATATTCAGGGTGAGAAAAAAGGGTGGGAAGAAATAAGCACTGAAAAATTCAATGATGAGATTGAATCAGGAAGATTTGAATTATTAGATACTGATAAAAAAATGGATTACGAAGTTTACCCCACTGAACAAAGTCACGAAAAGGATATTATCACAGGTGCAATAATTAATGATGAAGGTAACGAAGAATCAAAGTCATTTACATTTATTTTCGTAAAAGAAAAAGATGAATATTATATTGATGCAATGGTGTTGATGTGGGAGAATTAAAGGATTTTAACATGGAATAACAGTGGTGATGACATGAAGAAATTATTAGCGCCATTAGGTTGTTTGGGGATAGTAGTAGTTGTAATAATAGCTATTATAATAATTGTTCCATTCAGTATAATGGTGATTATTATAATTAATATTTTAGGATCTAAAGAAGATATATCGCTAGAACTTTATGATATAGGTAATCTGTCACCGCATGTTTTGCAATATGAATCAACGGTTTTTAAATATGCAGATGAGCTAGGAATAGGACATTATACACCTGTAATTTTAGGTATTATGCAGCAAGAGAGTGGTGGTAATCCTAGTTCAACGGATCCGATGCAGTCATCGGAAAGTTTATGCGGAAAGATTGGATGTATTAAAAATGCAGATCACTCGATAAAACAGGGTGTTTCTCATTTTGATAACGTCCTTACGAAAGCAGGAGGAGATTTATTTTTAGCTATTCATAGTTATAATTTTGGTACTGGTTTTATTGACTATGTAAAAAACAGAAATGGAACATATAAACTAAATAAAACAGTAGGAGACAAGGTTGCATATGATTTAGCTATTGAATTTTCACAAGAACAGTATCAGAAAGAGATTTTAAAAGGCAACGGTAATATGTACTCATGTTTGCGAGCGGAGTCAAAACCTCTTAAAGCTTGTTATGGCGATATACTTTATGTTTGGTCTGTTTTGCAATATGTTAATTTAACAGATGGAGGAAACAGTGAGATAGTGAATAATGTTCCATCAGGATCATTCGCTGTACCAGTAAATGGCCAAATAACATCTACATTTGGAATGAGGGTACATCCTATAACAAAAGAAGAAAAAATGCATAATGGTGTAGATTTTGGGATTCCAAAAGGAACACCTGTATCGTCCGCATCAAATGGTATTGTTGTTAAGGTTCAAAATGGTTGTACTGAGGGTGATTTTAGTTGTGGTGGCGGTTGGGGTAACTATGTTATAGTAAGGCACAGTATTAATAAAAAAACTTATGAAACTGTTTACGCTCATTTAAGTACACCAACAACTAGTGTTGGACAAAAAATAAAAGGTGGCGAAGTAATAGGGTTATCGGGTAATACAGGGTCATCAAGTGGCGCTCATTTACATTTTGAAGTTCATTTAAACGGTATAAAAAACCCTATTGATCCATTGACGGTAGTTAATAACAAAAAATGAAAAAATAAAGTTATCTTGTTACATTAAAATAAAAAGGGTATAATGTAATTAAAGATGAATAAATTAAAATGACTGAAGATGCTCTAACATCTTCAGTCTGTACAATAGCTTGATTCCCTACAAGGGGGCAGGCAACAAGTAGAAATAATCCACCAGAGCCGTGAACTCAAGGGTGGATTATTTTTTTTCGTTAAATGACAGCAGCGCTATAACAAACATACCGAACGCCATCATGAGAGATAAAGCTTCAAATGTAGTTATCATAGCACCACCCCCTTTCTTTCCTGGGGATGATGCCGCACCCTTGAGTTAATCAATATGCTATTGTCATTTAATTATAGCACAGTATTTAAAGGGTTGTTACAGTGAAAATATCTAAATTTATTATATACGGATTATTTTGTTTATGGATAAAATTAGCTAGTGTATTGAAGTATTAATTGATATAGTGCTATACAAAGTCCCAAAATACCTGCCTTCATTTTAGATGCATGATAATTTGGGTTGCGAAATAAATATAAGAAAACTACTATGAAACCTAAAGGAACCCATAGTTCGAAAGCATCTTTAATATAAATAGGGGCAATATAAATGCTTATAAGAAAATAAAAAATTATTGTGAAACGTCCCGTTTCTAATTGTTTGCTCCATCTTACTAGAAGGATAATAATTATAATTGTGATAATTGTAATATATAAAGGGGGTAGAGCAATTGTAATATCTCCAAATGTAAACTCCATTTTATTCTTTCCACCTTTTAGATTTTCATTTTCGTAATTGGTATTTTATTATATATTAATCTATTACTATCCAATGCAATAGATTTTATAAAATTTTTATAAT
>JAPFCO010000509.1 GCA_026169505.1 Pseudogracilibacillus sp. | reverse complement strand
GAAGATGTGGAGAATATCGTTTGTGTGAAAGAAGCAAGTGGTGATTTAGATGCGATGGCAGATATTATTCGTCGTACGGATGAAGATTTCCTTCTATACAGTGGTGACGATAGTTTAACGTTACCAGTTCTAGCAATTGGTGGAGTTGGGATTGTCTCTGTATCATCACATGTTTTTGGATTAGAAATGCAAAAAATGGTCAACGCATTTAAAGCAGGTAATGTGGATGAGGCTGGTGCAATCCATCGCTCATTATTACCTAAATTTAAAGCACTCTTTTCTGCACCAAGTCCGACGCCATTGAAGGCAGTATTAAATATGTATGGGGTTGAGGTGGGAGAAGTACGCTTACCATTAATACCTCTGACAGAAGAGGAAACTCGTCAATTAAAAAAGTCGATTCATCTTCAAATAACGCACGCTAGTTAATAAGTGATTCCTTTAATGAGTTACACCTCAAATGTTGAGTGTATTATCTAACATTTGAGGTGTTTTTTTGTCTCTATAGGACATGCCACTTAAATTTGCCAATCTTATGACAGTTTCTGTCTTCTATTGTACTTCCGAATGTGACCTTGTATAATAATAGAAGTGCAAATAAAGAAAAGGTGTTTAGGATGAAAGTATCTAAAAAGCAAGAAACTCTTTTATTGATCATATGGACACAAAGTTTGCTTGCGGTTTTCGGAAGCTTATTTTATTCTGAAGTGATGGGGTATATACCGTGTGATTTATGTTGGTATCAACGGATTCTTATGTATCCGTTAGTAATCATTTATGGGGCAGCGATACTAAAGAAAGACGTAAATATAGCCCTTCCTGGTGTTGTTTTAAGTGGGATAGGCATACTAGTGTCTGGTTATCATTATGGTCTCCAAAAGTTGCCGTTTTTGCAAGATGCTGGAGGTATTTGTGGTGATGTTCCTTGTACGTCTCAATATATTAACTACTTCAGTTTTGTAACTATTCCTTTTTTTGCATTAATCGCATTTACACTGATTTTTATTTGTCACTTGATCATGCTGAAAAGCAAAAGCATAAGCAAATAAATGGTGAAATGAAAATAACTTGTTTAAAGTAGGAATAGATTTATAATTGTTCAGGAGGAATCAAAGATGAAAAATAAGATGATCATCATCATCGGGGCAATCCTTATATTGTTTGGTTTATTGTTTTTTGTAACGAATTATAAAAATGATCAAGCATTAGAAAGTGTAGATAATCCTTATGATAAAGATACATTGAAGCAAGAAACGATTGATTTATTAGATGATCCATTGTACCAAAACATTATCGTTCCAGATGAGTTAGATGAAAAGTTAGCAGCAGACGAAACGATGACTGTATATTATTTCAGTCCAACTTGTACTTATTGTCAGCAGACCACACCCATTCTAGTTCCCTTAACGGAAGAACTTGGAGTTGATATGGTTAAACTGAATTTATTAGAATATGATAAAATGGATTACTATCATATCGAAGGAACGCCAACAGTTATTCATTATGAAGATGGAGAAGAAGTTGGTAGGATTTCCGGATATCATGAGGAAGAAGCATTTCAAGCGTTCTTTGATGAATACGTAAATGATTAATAAGAAAAGCATTGCTACGAATCCTAGCAATGCTTTATTTTTTACTCATCTTCTTTTAACATCGTGTACGTTTGTGTAAAGGGTCTTTCTGCAAAATATGCAGGTAGACGTGCTAGTTGTAGGATATTAGTTTTGTCGTGATCCGGAGAGTTTTTCCAATCCACGTAATGACGTTCAGATTGCCATTGATATAAAACGACATATTGATTACTTTTTAGTTGTTTTAAAAAGCGTAGTGCAATGAGCCCTTTACTTTTTTCTAATTTAGGCAACATCGTTATTGTACGTTCTTCAAAAACTGGTATTGCATCTTCCATGACCGGAATGAAATCCATCGTGACAAATCCCTTTTTATTGATCGATTCATGGGAATGAAGCAGATGGAATGTTTGCCCAGAAACGAAAACACCTTTCTTTTTGTTGGATTCATATAAAACTAATGTAGATGCTCCACTTTTCATGAAATAGAAGTTAATATTTGGATGAGCCGCAGTTAGTTTTTTTAAGAAATGTACTGTGCCAGTTGTCATAAACATAAACATACATATCCCCTCCTACTTCTAGTTTACACTATTTAGATGAATAATAGCCAAAAAACTCCGATTATTTACTTCATGAAGAAAAATGTCGTATAATAGAGAAGATACCTAATATGTACAATGCAAAATCAGTCGAGGTGGTTGCATGGGGTCGAATAATCGCAATAAGCGAAGATCAGATCGTCATCAAAATAAAAGTAAACATAAGACTAGGTCAGAACGTCATCTACACAAGATCAATGTTTTACATAAAACATATGAGAAAATGATGAATAAACCATTAGACGATAATGTAAAGTTCAAAACGAGAATGGCGAGACATCAGGATGAAGATGAGATACAAACCGGTGATAATGATCAAACGAAGAAGTATATTCCTGCTCGGAAGTTAAGTAAGCAGGAAACAAAGAAGATAGAAAAAGCGGAACGTTCTCAACGAAAAGAGACAGAAAAAGAAGATGAAAAGGAAAAAACGTTTACATTTAAGTTAAAGTTTTTTGTTTTATCGATTGGAGTTGTGTTTGTTCTAGCATTAATTGCCTATACAACGATACTATACGGCGGTAAACTATTTGTTGATCAGGACAAATTACTGATTACTCCACCAACAACCGTTGAAACGGAAGATGGTGAAATTCTTTGGTATTTATATGATGAATACCGATTACCAGTCAGCTTAGAGCAAATGCCAGATCATGTACAAGAAGCATTTATCGCGGTGGAAGATAAACGGTTTTACTCACATAGTGGTGTTGATGTACGTTCGATCTTTCGCGCGCTTTATAAAGATATTATCGCTAGAAGTAAGGTAGAAGGTGCAAGTACGATTACACAACAATTGGCGAAAAATTTATTTTTAACGAACGATAAATCATGGCTTAGAAAAACAAAAGAAGCGATGATAGCTCTTTATTTAGAAAGAGAATTTACAAAAGACGAAATTTTAGAAATGTATTTAAATGTGATTTACTTTGGTCAAGGGCAATATGGCATAGAGGCAGCATCTAATAAGTTCTTCTATAAATCTGTTGAAGACTTAACATTAGACGAAGCAGCGTTATTAGCCGGTATTGTGAATGCTCCAAATGGATACTCTCCAATTGATCATCCAGAAAAGGCCAAACAAAGAAGGGATCTTGTATTAGATCGAATGGCAGCAGGGGAGTCTATTGCAGCAGAAGAAGCGGATGAAGCAAAGAGCAGAGAAATCGAATTAAATATATCACAAAGAAAACATAATCCAGCTTACCATACGGTCGTAGACATGGCAATTAAAGAGGCGAAAGAACTGTATGATATTACGGATGAGGACTTAAAGCAAAAACGCTATCGAATTGTGACATCATTAGATGAAACAATTCAACAAATTGCCTATGAACAATTCCAATATGATGCTTATTTCCCGGGGAATAATATGGAGGAAGTGGACGGGGCTTTTGTGATGATGAAAGAGGAAACAGGGGAAATCGTAGCTGCGATTGGTGGAAGGAAATTCCAATATGGGGATTATAATAGGGTGAACAGACCGGTTGGACAACCTGGATCGACCATGAAGCCTATTGCAGTATATGCACCAGCAT
>JAPFCO010000158.1 GCA_026169505.1 Pseudogracilibacillus sp. | reverse complement strand
GTGCAGGATATACATAAGGAAACAGAAGCATTAATTCAAAAATCAACGAATTATTTAGTGAATCAAGTGCAAAGTAACGGGAAATTTACGTATGGATATTTCTCTGCTTTTGCTAGGCACATTAATACATACAATATACTGAGACATTCTTGTACGTTGTATTCAATGTGTGAGGGGTATGAAATAATACAGGATGAAGAAATGAGAGAGACGATTGAACGTGGGATTGATTACGTAATCCGAGAAGCATTCGTCTATAAGGATGAAAATACAGCTTTTGTTGTTGATTATGCGAATCACAATGAAATTAAACTAGGTGCTAACGCAGCAGCAATATTAGCTATGACAAAATATATGGAAGTAACGAAGACTGATACATATAAAGAGGTAGCACAGGCTCTTGCGAATGGAATTATCCATATGAAATTACCCAATGAAGGGTTTATTCATGTACTCAGTTATCCATCTTATAGTATTAAAGATTTGAATCGTATTATCTACTATGAGGGGGAAGCAATATTCGCATTATTGCGTTTATATGCGTTTGATAAAAATGAATATTGGCTTGATGAGGTAAAGAAAACATTTGATTATTTTATTGCGAATGATTATTGGAAACATCATGATCATTGGTTAAGCTACGCTGCGAACGAGTTAACGATTTATGCACCAGAAGATAAATATTTTATTTTCGGCTTGAAAAATTGTAATCAACGTTTGAATTTTATTTACCATCGGGAAACAACTTATCCAACCTTTTTAGAACTAACGATGGCGGCATATAAAATGGTTGGAACAATAAAAGAATTGGGTAAAGAAGACTTACTAGAGTATATTGACGAAGCGTTTTTAATTGAAACAATTGATCATCGTGCTGAATATCAGCGAGTAGGTTTTTTCTATCCAGAACTTGCAATGTATCAAAAAAATCCAGGATTAATTGTCAATAGTTTCTTTATTCGACACCATTCTTTTCGTGTGAGAATCGATGATGTGGAACATTATTTGTCTGGTTATTGTCAATATTATCATCACCGAATTCCACATATGGAAAAACTTATTGAGCCAATTTTGAATATATAATTGTCTTAGGTGTGATGAAATATCAATTGTTTATAACTCAGTTTCTGTTAGCTCTATATTTAATTTGTATTTGTCTCCGATGACTACAGTATTTATTTAATTATTGAATATTAATGCAACAAGTGGGTTTTTCAGCATATAAGAGAATTAAAATTGATTTTAATGAGAAACATTCTTTACTTATGAATTTAAAAATAATGAATGAAAGCTATTACGTTCTTAGTTAGTTCAAATTTATAACAATGGTAAACTGATTAGTATCCTTATTATATAATAATCGTTATAATTAACGAAGAGTAGGGTGAATTGCCTAGTACTACCCTTGCACATTTTATTAACTTATTGAAAGGGGAGATTTTAATTATGAAAATAGTCAGAAAGATATCGACATTAACTATGGCAGGTGTGATTGCTTTATTTGGATTCTCAACAGTAATTGGTGCTGAAGAGGTTTCTAGAGGGGAATCGGAAGTTAAAATTGAATTTATACCCGGAGAGGACACTCCTAAAGTTGTTGACCCGACAGATCCGGAACAGCCTTATGAACCGGATCCAGAAGATGAGACAGATCCACAAGATCCACCAACTGGTGAAACAGGTCCGTTAACACTTGACTACGTTTCTTCTGTCAATTTTGGAGAGAATAAAATTGTATCAAATACACAGATCTATGAATCTAGTACATTACGCCCTTTTATTCAAGTAACTGATAGACGTGGTTCAGGTGAGGGATGGGAAGTAACAGCTGCTGCAAGTGGATTTGAAGTAGTGGAGGGTGAAGAGACGAAAGAAACACTCCTAGGCTCTATTATTACATTCACTAACGGTGAAGTTGTTTCTACAAGTACGTCAGAGGTCCCAATACCAGCTCAAGAAGTTGAGCTTGCCACAGATGGTGACGCTGCACGGGTTGTAACTGCTTCTGTAGATACTGGACTAGGTAGCTGGGTAAATCGTTGGTTCCCATCTGAAGATGCGGATGCAAATGATAATGTTACATTAGAAGTACCAGCTGGTGCTGCGACAACAGGATCACACACAGCTACAATTGCTTGGACATTGACTGACGCTCCTGGTCAGTAATATATATTGCATTTTTTGTAATAAATCGATAGTTTGATAGAAGTGTTTAATTGATAACCTCCGTATTTTAATGTAACGGAGGTTATTTCAAATAAACTCTAAATCATGAGTGGGATAGTATGAAAGTGAAGTGATTGGAAACATGTTAAAGCGAACATTGTCTTTATTGTTTACGCTTATTTTAATAGTGAGTATCATTTCTCCCTTTACAGCAAACGCAAATAGCAAAGATCATGTAGGTTACTCTGTACAAGCACTTATACCTGAAAATCAATTAGATAGTAAACATTCTTATTTTGATCTTTTAATGAAACCTAACCAGAAGCAAGCATTGCAAGCTACTATCTATAATGATGAGCAGGAAGAAATAAACGTACGGGTTACCGTATATAATGCATCAACAAATAGCAATGGACTGGTCGTATATGAAGAACAAGAAGAAATAGACTCTAGTTTAAAGGTTCCATTAAAGGAAATCCTAATATTAAAAGAAGACGTCGTTACTATTCCAGCAGGTGAATCAAAGAGAATCACTGCTGAACTGGCTATGCCTAAAGAAGCGTATGACGGCATTATTTTAGGTGGTCTTCATTTTGAAAAAGTGATGGATGAAGAGGAGTCTTCTGAAGGGGTAAACATTCAAAATAAATATGCATATGTCATCGGTATACAGTTGTCCGAAAATGATAACAAAGTATTACCTGACTTACATTTGAAATCCATTGAACCAGAACTGGTCAATCACCGGACAGCCGTAGTTGTAAACCTCCAAAACAGCGAATCAGTTCTTATGAACGATGTTACAGTGAAAGCCGGGGTATATGAGAAGGGCGAAAAAGAAGCCTTAAAAGAAAAGAAGCAGGAACAAATTAATATGGCTCCGAACTCGAATATGAACTTTACCATTGACTGGGAGAATGAAGCACTCAAACCAGGTAATTACATATTAAAAATGCAAGCTATGCATGATTCGGAGACATGGGAATGGGAAGAAGAGTTTAGGATTGAAAAAGCTGATGCAACGGAATTAAATAAAAATGCGGTAGAAATAGGGGATAGCGGGATCAGTCATTGGTGGTATGTGATGGGGATAGCTTTACTTATATTCATAATTATATGTATGACCTATTATATTTGGAAGTTAAAACGAAAGCAAAACGACGATAGTATGAATGAACAATAAGATTTATGTGAATAAATTTTAAATTAACTCTTTATAAACTATCTTTTCTTAATGAAAGGAAGGTGTATCATTGACTTCCGAACAATTCAAGTATAAAAACACCAATGGAAAAGGTAAATTAAACCTCAGAAAAAAATTAGTCACTGTAGTAATTATTGTAACTATGTTGGTTTTTAATACGACATCAGTTGGAATGTTAACTGGTGACTTCATAACGCCTAAATCTGGCATAATAAATCCTGAATTCGTAATAGCTGCACCAAGCCTTGCTGATGTTAGTCTTTTGGAGAAGATAGGGGTAACTGCAGAATTGAGTAATACGGAAGGTAATGAACCTTATAATCTATCACTCTCGTTAAAGGG
>JAPFCO010000295.1 GCA_026169505.1 Pseudogracilibacillus sp. | reverse complement strand
ACACCAGGTTGTACAACGCAAGCATGTGATTTTAGAGATAATTATCAAGCATTTGAGCAAGAAGATACAGTGATAGTTGGTATTAGTCCAGATCCTATTGAACGTCATCAGAAATTTATTGAAAAACATGGTCTGCCATTTGAGTTGCTAGCAGATACGGAACAAGAAGTGGCGACATTATATGATGTATGGAAATTAAAAAAGATGTTTGGCAAAGAATTTTATGGAATAGAACGTTCGACTTTTATCATCGATAAACAAGGTATTTTGCAAAAAATAGATCGTAAAGTGAAAGTAAAAGGTCATATCGATGAAACATTAGCGTTCGTCAAAGAAATGGCTTAAGGAGGTAAGTAATGAGAATCTATACGCGATCAGGTGATAAAGGTACGACAGCACTAGTGTATGGAAGTCGTGTTCCTAAAGATGATGTACGTGTCGAAGCATATGGGACATGCGATGAAGCAAATTCAATGATAGGCCTAGCGCTTAGTCATTTACATGGTGTAAACTGGGATGAAAAAGAATTATTTTTAGAAAAAATGTACCGTGTACAGACGATTCTATTTCATGTCGGAGCAGAATTATCGACACCTAAAGAAAGGGAAGTTGCTTGGAAGTTGCGAGAAGATCATGTGACAGAGTTAGAAGAGCAAATTGATGAATGGAGTGAAGGTTTGCCACCTTTGACACAATTTATATTGCCTTCAGGTCATAGCGCTTCAAGTGCGCTTCACTTAGCAAGAACAGTTGTTAGAAGGGCAGAACGTGTTGCTGTTGGAGTACAGGACGAACTACACAGTACATTACCGATATCTTATTTGAATCGTTTATCTGACTATTTATTTGTTGCAGCCCGATATGTGAATCACGCGTTAAAAGGAACAGAAATACCATTACAAGTCGATGTGAAATAGCCTATTTTCAACAAATCAACTAGTTATTATTAGTTTTTATGAAAGAATTGTGAAAATGAATGACAGAAAATGATAATTCATGACTATGTATAGTAGGTTTAAATTGACTTTTCATATGATTTCACGATAAACTAATAATAATAGTTATTATCTAGCAAAGAGAATAGATTGTAAAAAATATAAGTGAAAGTGAGGTGCATGACGGTGATTGATAATAAATTAGAAATTGCAATTGAAAGATTGAAGAAATCTGGGGTGAGAATAACACCACAACGTCATGCGGTTCTTGAATACTTACTTAATTCAATGACACATCCGACTGCAGATGATATTTATAAAGCGCTTGAAAATAAGTTTCCAAACATGAGTGTAGCAACAGTATATAATAATTTACGCATATTAAAAGATTTGGGCTTGATTCGTGAATTAACGTACGGTGATGACTCAAGTCGATTTGATAGTAATATGATGGAACATT
>JAPFCO010000265.1 GCA_026169505.1 Pseudogracilibacillus sp. | reverse complement strand
TCACAGAAATAGGTAGTTAAAAACGTTACAACGAAACTACCTATTGTAGTGATGAGGCGATAAAACATTATTATGACATTGATTAAACCTAGTAGACAACAAAAAAACCTCCTAATTCACAGAACACCGTGAACTAGGAGGTTTTTCATATATCATTATAATGCTTCCATTCGTTTCTGGTTGATCCATTCACTTAGTTTTATAAATACTGGAACAAATAACATACTAACGATAATCCCTTTTATAAAGTTAAATGGTAAGACACCACCAACAACAGAAATCCATTTAATTGTCTCATTCATTTCCATGCCAATTAATAACGAATAGGCTGGTAAGATAATAAAGTAATTTAACAGACTCATTACAATCGCCATCACCACTGTTCCAATAACTAATCCAGAAACGATACTTTTTACACCTCGATAACGGTGATACAAATATGCTACCGGAAAGATAAACAACGAACCTGCAATAAAGTTCGCAGCGACTCCAATTGGATCAGATGCTCCTGAAGCAACAAAATAAAGTAGGTTTTTCATTAATACGACTAGCACCCCTGCTAATGGTGAAAAAATTAACCCCGCAAGTAATGCTGGTATATCACTGAAGTCCACTTTCAAATAAGGTGGTAACAGCGGTAATGGAAAACTAATAAAAAACAACACAAGTGATAATGCTGCTAATAAAGATAAAACAACTAATTTTACTAATTTAGATGAGCGTTTTGTCTGCATCATCGATTTCCTCCTTCATCGATATCGATTCACCGTATTTTGATGAAGGGTAAGCTAGTTATTCCGTAATAAATTAAAAGCCCTAAAACAGGTTGTTTTAGGGCTTGGATATACAGAAATTAACGTACCAAAAAAATGTACGATTAGCTTCATCTTCTCCCATCCAGACTTTAACTGTCGGCTCTGGAATTACACCAGATCAGCTACTACAAAAAACATAGTAGGTCACGGGCTTGAGCCTATTTTAGACTCTTACCGTCGGTCGGGAATTACACCCTGCCCCGAAAATGAATCGATATTATGTTGTACCTTTAGCTTATGATAAATTTGACTAGATTGCAAGAGTACTGCTCTACTTACTTTCGATTTACTATAATTCCATTTATATCTAGCATGAATCAATTTCATCTTTTATAATTGATTAATAATAAGGTCTTATCAACAGATAAACTAATACACCTGTAAAACTTACATAGAGCCAAATCGGCATCGTCCAGCGAGATATTTTTTTGTGGCGCTCGTACTCCCGATTCCAAGCACGAGTAATACTTAAAAGTGCTAGTGGAATGATGGACATCGCTAAGGTAACATGAGTAATTAAAATAAAATAATACACTACCGCAATGAAACCTTCTCCACCAAAAGATGTGGATGAGGCAATAAAGTGGAAGAAAACATAATTTACTAGAAATAAAGATGTTGTTCCAATTGCCGCATAAATAAAGCGCCGATGAATCTTAACATTTCCTTTTAATATGGCAATTAACGCCCCAATTAAGAAAAGAAATGAAAACACATTAAAAATTGCATTCAACATTGGTAATATTGTTATATCAAATGCATCGAAACCCTCAATGCCAGGTAAGCCTAACAATACAAATATCGCACTTATCAAGACGATTGTGATCGTAATAATTGCGGGATTATAATTACGCTTTTTGAAAACTTCCTCAGTTGGTTTACTATTCATTATATTCGTTCCTTTATCTATATTTTATAAAATCATTTAGTCCATTTCATCATACAGGTTTATCGCCATACTACTACCACCTACAGTTGAATTATTCTCAGCTCCAAGTCGTAGCAACGTAGCTTATATACGTAAGATGAAATTGACTCCTTTAACTATATTTTAACATAAGGTAGTTTATTGTAACTATTTTTGCCTCCAGAATTCATAAAAAAGTACTATTTTCAACAACTTAGTGAAAATTAGACATTCCTAGATAAAACAATCCTCCCCCTATCCCCACAACGTCTTAAGGAACAACGTATTCCGTTCCTTGGTTCCTTTGTCCATATGAATCCCATATCTCGTATGATACTGATTCCTACTTTCCACATGAGATACATACTTATGATGTTCTTATCTTTCCCACCTTGGCTCTGGGTACTGTTTTGTTTACCTAATTAATATTTTCAAGTACACTAAAGGTATTAAAAATACAGATTGACAGAGGAGTAATATAAATGACAAATCTGAATGAATGGTTTGAAATTGGTATTTCTAAAGAAAAATATATGAGCGCCTTAGATACACATCGTGAATCCTTTTTGCAGATTTACAACGAGTTCCAAATTCCTGAAAATGATATCGCGGCACTTCAACGACATGAAGGAGTTCGGGCAATCATTTTAGCGGAAGTATGGTGTGGTCACTGCATGCTCAATATTCCTGTTTTCCTACAATTTGCGGAAACTGCTCATATACCTGTACGTTTTCTTCCTCGAGATGAACACTTAGAATTAATGGACCAATATTTAACGAATGAAAAACGCATTATTCCAATTATCATTTTCATTGATAACGATGGGAATGAGTTAGCAAAATGGGGACCAATGGCTCCAGAAGTCGCTACTTTCAATGAAGAACTAAAACAAAGCCTACCTGATAAAGAAGATCCAGCGTATGACGAGGCATTTAAGCAAGTTATTCATACGATAGGCGAAGCTTTTACAAAGGACGATACGTATTGGAATTATGCATATCAAGATATGAAAAAAACATTAGCTTCAATTTAATGGAGGAACAAACGTGACCTATATAACATTGAACGATCAATATGTGCAACCATTTATTAATAACAGGCTAGATGAAATGGAACAGCGGATATATGCTGCACATAACCATTTACATGAACAAACAGGTGCTGGTAATGAATATGTTGGTTGGTTAGACCTCCCTGAAACTTATGATAAAGC
>JAPFCO010000245.1 GCA_026169505.1 Pseudogracilibacillus sp. | reverse complement strand
TTGCAGCACAACACGATAAAACTCCTTCACAAGTAATTTTACGTTGGCATCATCAGCTTGGATCTATTCCAATTCCTAAATCAGCATCGAAAAAGCGACAAATAGAAAACATATCAATCTTTGACTTTTCACTTGATGAAGAGGAAATGAACGCAATCAGCGCTTTAACCCGCCCAGATGGACGACAGAATGACCAAGATCCAGCAGTTTATGAAGAGTTTTAAAAAGTAAGATGTATTTTCAAGTACCGCATCTTAGGAGTATTGCTTTCCTAATAAGATGCGGTATTTTTATAAAAATTGCACTGTTCAATCATTCCTTCGTTTTGTACCACAAATAAATCCTTATCAACAAATTCATTCTGCTGATTAAAATAAAAAAAGCCTAATTTCTTCACATTCCTCTAAGAAATTAGGCTTTTCCTATTCAATTAACAGTTCTCAATCAATCTCTTTCTCTAGCTCGCTCTGTATCTCTAATATTCTTCTGAACCGTTACTGCTGAAAATAAACTAAGCACAAATGCCATACCATAAAATCCCTTTTCACTTAAAATAATACTTCCCGCATTGTATAAACCTATACCAATTAATCCAATAGATATAATAAGTGCAACCCAACTAATACCATAATAAATATTTGTAACTGGGATTCCTTCGTCTTTATCTCTCACCGCTTTTTGTAAAGATACCGCTGCATAAAGCCCAAATATTAGTACTGCAAAATAATACCCTTTCTCGTTTAGTTCCATTGTTGCGTTAAACAGACCAATCAGATAAGCCGATACACCAATTAATAAAGCTGCCCAGGAAGCACCTTTGAATGCACCAGTTGGTTCTCCTTCTTTTCTTTCAAATTTAATTTTTGTATCGTTTTCATTATCCGTTACAATCTTAGGATCACTCGCCATTCATTTTACCTCCCTCTTTTTAACTATAAAGTAAACATCGCAAGAATACTGCTATGCTAACACTTACATATATTATACATAACTTTCCTACAAAGAGAAGAAGGTTTGATGAAGATGGTTATATAGTCTGATAAGGTAATTATTTGATTGCTAATTTACTGATCAAAATAGGTATCATCTCTACCTAAAATAAACTCACACATCATTCCTAGACAGGATCTTTTCTCGAACATAACTAAGATGTTTGTACATCTCTTTAAAGGACTGTACTGGATCTCTATTTTTTAATGCTTCATAAATCGCTGTATGATGCTCAATTGTAATTTCCGGTTCACGAAACGGTATAAGACTATCTGTTTTTTCATGGGCCATTAACAAAGAATTAATCATACCTTCCACTACAGGATTGTTTGCACTATGGGCAATTATACTATGAAACTGTTTGTCATATTTCCCATAATTGTTGTCGATACTCTCATCAATGCTAACAATCGTTTTCTTTAACTGATCTAGATGATCTTCCGTAATTTTTTCCGCCGCTAAGGTGACCAAGCCTAATTCTAACGTCATTCTCGCTTCGATAACCGCCGGAATGTTATTAATTGACAACGCTAACATCGCCTTGAATGGGCTACTCCCAACCTTTTCATTTATGTATGTTCCACCACGTGGTCTTCGGGTGATCATTTCTAATGTTTCTAAAGAACTAAGTGCTTCTCGTAATACAGGTCTACTTACATCAAAATCATTCATTAAAGTTAATTCAGACGGAAGTTTATCACCCGGATTAAGCTGCCCATTCATGAGCATAGATATGATATGTTCTAAAACTTGCTGTGATAATGTACTTCTTTGGATCGTATTCATTTTGAATTCAACCATATGGATCATCCTTTCGTTATGTCTATAGTTTATTAACATCACCTATACGATGGCTTCAATCTATTTCTATAAAGCTATTTAATGATAACTAGTGAGATACTACAATACCCCTTGTTACTGTAAAATGACAGAATCACTTATTGTAATTATACACCATTTAGGGATGTTTTTACTATATACGGTGACATAACAGACAAAAGTAGTTTATATTTTCTTATATTATTACCCTCTAATCACGATACTAACACAATAAAGGCTATCAATATTAATCTTTTACTTTTTGTTCAAGCCTCAATATGCACGCAAAAACACCAAAATTAGCTCTGTGGAGTAGCTAACTTTGGTGTTGTTAAATAATTATTATCAATCGATCACAATATTCTATTTACCGTACTAGGCATGGTCGCTTGTTATCAAATTCCCATCCCGGAATTAAGTATTGCATCCCTTTCGAATCATCTCTTGCACCTAATGCCTCTTTATGATAAACTTCATTCGCTTTACGTACTTGATCCATATCAATTTCTACCCCAAGACCTGGTTTGTTTGGAACTGCTAATTTTCCACCTTCAATTTTAAAAGGTTCTTTTGTTAGACGTTCTGTTCCTTCTTGCCAGATCCAATGTGTGTCAATTGCCGTAATATCTCCTGGTGCCGCAGCTGCCACATGAGTGAACATTGCAAGGGATATATCTAAATGATTATTAGAATGTGAGCCCCATGTTAAACCAAATTCATGACATAATTGTGCGACACGAACAGAGCCT